>DATEXS010000159.1:0-18047 GCA_035256725.1 Anaerolineae bacterium | reverse complement strand
CCTACCTGCACCACATCTCCTTCCTCCATGGCCCGGCGGACTTCCACTGCTATCTCGCCCATCCTAGCGAACAGGGATTCGTAGCTATGCCTGGACCGCTGCCAGGCCTGGCGCACGGCGCCAACCACTTCCTTGGTGGAGCTTGGCTCTCCGGTGTCCGCGATGAGCAACGTCATAGCTCTCCCCACGGAGAAGGTCTCCAGGGTCTGGTCGCGTACGAAGTATACAGGCCTCTCATACGCGATTACGGTGTTGTCTATCCCGCTGGGCGTACCATGGTGTATTCGCTCCACCTGGTACACCAGCCGGGAGACCTCCTGTGCTGACAGTCGCCTGGAGAAGTGCTGAGCCACGGCCCTGGTGATCGCTGTGGACACCGCGGCACCGCTGCCGAGCCCCCTGGCGATAGGAATGTCGGACCTCACAGTCATGGTCAGGTCCTGCTCGGAGCTCAGGCCGAGATATCCAAGAGCGGCGAAAACGGCCATGGCCAGGGGATGAGGGGAACTCCTCGCCTGCTCTCCTCGGCCGAGGATGGTCTGCCCCAGGTCTGCGGCCACGATGACGATGCCCTGGCCCTCTCTGGCGTCCTCTATCGTCGCCTGTGCCCGCACCTGATTGACGGGCAGCGCCACGGCTGGTCGACCGTAGACCACGGCGTGCTCGCCAACCAATATGATCTTTCCCGGTGCGTAGGCCACCGTCACGTGCCGCAAGCTCCTCACCGTGTCAAGGGTAGTATAACACAGGAGAAGAGGCGGAAACAAGAGGTGGAAGTGGAGGAGCACGGAGCTGCCCGAGGCCGACAACCACGATAGCGTTGCCGGTTTTGTCCTCTACCAGTCGCCGCGCTCCCCCGAGGAGGGGGAGCGCCTGCGATACGGCGACGTCGAACTCACCGTCGAGGAGATAGACGGCTTCAGGATCGAGAAGCCGTTGATCACGGTGGAGTGACTGCCCTCTCCCGGATGTCCTCGATCCTTTGTCTCATCCGCTGCCAGTGGGTACCTTGCCAGTAGACCCTGTCACACTGTGGGCAGAGAGTGAATTTCTCGTATCTGGAGAAGACGTAGGAGGGTACCCTACCTTTCGCCTCTTTTCGGTCGAGGGCCTCCAGCAGGGTGTTGCAGCGGGCGCAGCGAGGAGCGGAGGTCTGGCTACTCAATTGGAGGTCGCGAAGAAGTTGGGCCAACTGCTCGTCGAACCTGTCGCTCTCGATGAGCAGGGAGGTCAATCCCCTGCGTTTGGCCAGTTCACGGTCGCGAGTGAGCAGTATGCGCCCCTCCGCTCGCGCCAAGCGCACCAGGTCGTGATCGTCGGCGGCTGCCTCGTAAAGGGTATCGTACCCCATCAAACGCAGCCATTTGGCCAGGCGGCCCAGCATGGCATCGACGAGGAACTTCACGTCCGGCTCCACGCGCTATTTCCTCAGGCGCCAGCGTCCGCGCTGTGCCCTTTGCATCTCGGCTACGGTGATAAAAGCTTCGTCGTCCACGGACGTGGCTGTCTGCATCACCGCGGGCACCTCTCTTCTTCTGACCACAGTGCGCACCATGTCCACCAGGTTGCTCTTCCCGGCTCCCAGGAACTCGGTGGCACCGTAACCCTGTTCTCGCAGCGCCGCGGCTATCTTTGTGCCCTTGCCCATGGACACGATATCTACCTCGGCCAGTCCGATAGCCAGCTTATTCTCGATAGTCATGCCCACGATAGTACCCACGGCGAAGCCGCCAGCGTAGCCCAGCACGTTCCACCAGTTCTGAATATTGGTGATCACCTGACTGATAGCAACCAGGAAGATGGTGACCTCGAAGAAGCCGATCACGCCGGCAAGGAGTCTCCGGCCCCTAACGGCCATGAGGATTCTCACCGTACCCATGGATACGTCTATGAGCCGAAGGCAGAAGATGAATAGCGCGCCCAGCAGAATCTGCACAGTCACGTTCCTATCTCCAATGGGCGGTCAGCGACGCAAGCGGTGACACGACATCTGCAGCCCTAGGGCAAGGGAAACAGACCCTGACTAGCAGGCCATGCGCACGCTCTCTGACGCCGTTGATGCTGCCACGGACCGATTGTAGCCAAGCTGTCGGTTTTGTCAAGGGTCAACCCACGATCCCTCGGCTATAGAGCAGCAGCATGGCACCGATAATCCCTAAGCATCGCCAGGCTTGCATCACGTCTTCCAGGTGGTTGGGGTCGTCGAGCACCAGCATGATCATGTGCATGATTCTTACCCTCCGAGGCAGACGCTTGTTCAGCGCCAGGAACGTGGGTTGCGTGGCCCAATCTTGGATTGAGCCCGGGTACCGCTGACCGGGCAGGCATTTCGACGACTTCAGGCCTCTGGGGCCCGAGGTGTGTCCGATCGAGACTCAGCGGCGAGGGACAAGTCCACGGGATCCGGTTGCCTAGCTGGCGCTTCCGCGGACCGCGCAACGTCAGCGGCTAGCAGGCAACACGCGCTTCTATGCCGGTCTCGGCCTCAATCTCCTCAGCGAACTTGAAGAGCTTTTCTGGCTCGAACTTGCAGGTCGGGTCATCCTCCTCCGATTGACCCAGCAGTACAAGAGTTGCTCCTTCCTCCACTGCGGCAGCCTTTATCTCTGCCCGCACGTCTCCCTCACGAAGGACAACCCATGTGTCTACGCCCTGGTTCCGCGCCCGCTCCTGAGCGATGCTCAACAGGAACTCGCCCATCCGTCTCATCTCCTGCGCGACGACGTCGGGGCGCACCGCACGCTCCGTCTTGTTCAAGAAGGCAAGCTCGACCACGTAGAGGAAAACCAGCTCATCACCTCGTTCCTTGGCCATAGCGATAGCTGCCTCTTGTGTGCGGTGGCTGCCTTCTCCGCCGCGGGTGGGACATAGAATCTTGCCCATGTTGTCCTCCGTCGGTCAGAACCGGATCAGTAGCCATATCGTGGCGACGGCTACAGTGATGATGGTGGCCGGCAAACCCAGCTTGAGGAAAGTGATGTAGCTAACACGGTAACCTGCGCGTTCCATGATTCCTGCCGTGACCATGTTGGGAGCAGAACCGATCAGAGTACTGTTGCCCCCCAGAGCTGATCCTACCGAGAGCCCATAGAACAACACCTTGCTGGACGCGCCGGGCAGAGCCTTCGTCAGGTAGCCCACTACAGGCAGCATTGCAGCCGCAAAGGGGATGTTGTCGATGACCCCTGAAAGTAGAGCTCCTGCCCAGACGATCATCAGCAGTGCGAGGGTGAGGTTCTCCCCCACGAGGTCTTTGACGCCTGCTGCGATCAGGCTGACAAGTCCCACTTCCTGAATGGCCCCAATCACCATGAAGAGCGCGATGAAGAACATCAGCGTGGTCCAGTCCACCACCTTCAGCATCTCTTGTATGTCGGCGCCCACCACCAGAAGCATGAACACCGCGCCCAAGATGGCCGTCACGGCGGGAACCAGGTGGATCTGCTCTCCGAATATGAACAGCAGCAGCATGAGCGCGAAAACAGCTCCCGCTTTGGCCAGCGTCTTGGGTTGCGTGATACGGCCGTTCTGCCTCAGCCGCTCCAGCATCGCGGGCGACAGCCCTCCACTAACCTCCCTGTACTGCCGACGAAAAAAGACCAGTACAAACAGAGTCAGTGCCGCCTGGGCCAGCACCACGCCAGGGGTAAGGTTGATTAGGAAGTCCCCGAAGCTGATGTCGGCATAGGAGCCTATCAGGATGTTGGTGGGAGTACCGATGAGAGTGCTGATGCCTCCGATGTTCGAGGCCAACACCTCCGGCAGTATGACTGCCAACGGGTTGATCCCCAGAGCGAGAGCTATCTCCAGAGTGATGGGCACCATGAGCAGCATCGTGGTCACGTTATCCAGCACCGCCGAGGCGGCAGAGGTCAGCACCATGAGGATGATCACCAGCAACCAGGCACGACCTCGGGAGAGGCGGTAGGCTTGGTATGCGGTCCACTGAAAGATGCCCGTGGCCTCCAGGATGCCGATGACAATCATCATGCCCATCACGAGAAAGATGACGTCGAAGTCCACGTACTGGAGAGCCTGCTCGAAATCGAGGATGAAGAGATCGGGGTTGAGCGGACGCCCCACGAAGCTGACTCCCAGGACTATCGCTGCCCCCAGCAGCGCAGCCATGGTATTGTGGAGCTTCTCCAAGGCGATGATGACCAGCATACCCACGAAAGTCAGGGTGGCTATCCAGAAGCCCAAGGTGACCCGTCTCTCCAGGGTGATGTCTGGCAGTCGGATAGTCCCACCCTGCTGCAACCAGGCAAGGTCCTCCTCTCCGGCGGTCCAGGTCTGGGAGTGGAAATGGGGGCGGGATATTTCAAGTGACAATTCTGCGAAGGGGACTTCAGTGAGGTCAACGGCGAAGGAGCCATCGCCCTGGCTCTCCACGACCGCGACCGCTTCTTCACGGCCGTCAGTGTGGACCTCTACGTCCGCGTTCCGGACGGGCTCACCCTGGGCATCAGTGAGCCATCCCACCACGCCAGGCAAATCGGACGCTGCGACGGACTGTGGGAGTAGTTGCCGGAACAGGTGAGACGCCAGTACGAACAGCACGAGCCCCGCGAACAGCGAGCAGGGGACCTTCACACCCTTCTGTTCGAATCGCCTGTGCTCAGGCAAGAGAATCTCCTTATCTGCATTCGACGTTGATTCTAACCTATGCCCATGGCGTACGCTAGGATAGGGTGAATTCGCGCTGGGGAGCACGTAGGACGCAGACCAACCTGCGCGTCGCGCAGGGGGGACATGCCTGCCTGGGACCTGGGTTGGCTGAGGAGGGGCAGACACGCAGAAGCACCCCGGAGGGTGACTTCAGAGGGGAGAGTGGCCTCCGACCAGACCGGGGCGGCAGGTGGCGCCGCCTCGAGCGGCCATCCGGGCAAACACTTCACGCGCCTTGCCCCAGCAGGCGTGGCCTCACGCCGCCGATAGGGCTCACTAGCGATGGGCGGACAGGATGGCTAAAGGGGGGCCCAGGAGATCACCCGTTCATTGACGCCGCGATAGATGATCTTCAGCCGCTCGGTCACGTCGGCCAGGATCTGCCTCTGGTCGCTGCCGTCAGCGTTCATGACGTAGAACTCCCAGTCACCGCCCCGGTCGGACAA
This sequence comes from Anaerolineae bacterium, assembly GCA_035256725.1. Taxonomy (GTDB): domain Bacteria; phylum Chloroflexota; class Anaerolineae; order UBA7937; family B3-Chlor; genus JAUVXJ01. Next base: position 12,933 of record DATEXS010000159.1, on the reverse strand, counting down.
GAAGGCTATCTGTTCTCCACCTGGACTCCAGGCGGGAGAGACGTTGTTTGGCCGCCTCTCCAGCAACGCCGAACTGCCAGTTAACGGCCAGCGACCACTCCCATCCGCATTCATCACGTAGATCTCCCAATGATCGTGCTGCCAGTGCATGAATGCTATCCGATGCCCATCCGGAGATATCACCGGGAACTGGTCGTGCACGTTGTCGCTGAAGGGTACATTGTTAGGACCCTCCACTGTGGTCGCGCTCAGGCCATGGTCCCCGTCATAGATCAGCAGTCTGCCGTCCCCAGACCAGGTCGGAGAGAAGGCGAAGCGGTCACAATAGGGCTGGTGCAGATAGCCGTCGGCCACGTCGACGACGCCCAGGTGCCATTCTGTCTGGAGCTGCGCCGGGATAAGCGTTATCCACCCGTATCCCTCAAGATATTCCTTCCACGGCGGGGTGAGCCCTTCTGTCTCGAAGTAGAATGCGATTTGGCTGCCATCCGGAGACCACACCGGGGCGCGCGCTACATAGGAACTGAACAGCAACTTCTCACCGCTGCCGTCAGCATTGATGGTGTAGATGCCCCACGGAGTCGTCCAGCGGGCAACGGCCAGCTTGCTGCCATCGGGCGACCAGCTAGGATCCATCCCCTCCGTCAGCCGGATCAATCCGGTTCCGTCGGCGTTCACCACGTAGATATCACCGCCACTCGCCACCTGGAAGACGAACCGCCCCTCCGGTGACGGTGATGTGATAGGGCTGGGCGCTTGAGGCGCGGGCCCAGCAGAGAGCTCGGGCGTAGGCGCGGAGGTGGGGCTAGAGGTAGGGTTCGGTGTCGCCGCTGGAGACACTGGGGTCCCTGTGGGGGCAGCCGTTGCGGTCCACGTCAGGGCGGGTGACGGCATCTCCTCGACAGGCAAGCGGATGATGGTCGGCTCAGGAGGGATCTCTTGTCCACAGGCTGACAAGAGGAGCACCGCCACCACCAAACACAGGACTGAGCTGGCGGCCACCGCTCTGCTCATACCCTGCTTCCTATTCATAGCGCAAGGCCTCAATGGGGTGGAGGCGCGCTGCTCTAAGTGCGGGATACAGGCCAAAGACCACGCCCACGATCAGGGAGAAACTCGTGGCCAGTACGATGGACTGCATGGATACTACCGTGGCCAGATCCTCCGACAGCCGGGATACCCCTTGAGCTAGAAGAAATCCCAGGGCGATGCCTGCTGCTCCACCAAGAAGACTCAACACCATGGACTCTACCAGGAATTGCAGTAGGATGTCGCGCCGCTTGGCGCCCACTGCCTTGCGAATACCTATCTCGCGCGTGCGCTCGGTGACGGAGACGAGCATGATGTTCATGATGCCAATGCCTCCCACCAGCAGGGAGATGGCCGCGATGGCACCCAGGAAGAGGGTCAGGACACCCGTGACCTCGGCCATGATGGCCACCAGATCGGCCTGACTGATTACCGAGAAATCGTCGTCGTCCTGGAAGGAGATATCATGCCTGAGCCTCAGTAAGTCGTTGATCTGCTCGCTCGCGGCATCCATGCTCGGGTCGGAAACCGCCTGCACATAGATCATCGTGACCATGAAATGACCGGCGAGATCGCGCCGCTGGGAGTAGAGCCGGGACTGCGCAGTGGTTATGGGAACATAGATGTATCCATCCTCGCTGCCCATCATACCGGCACCCTTTTCAGCCAACACGCCGACTACTTTGAAGGGAATACGGTTGATCCTGATCGTCTGGTCCAGAGGGTACCCGTTTTCGCCAAACAACTGCTCCGCAACATTGGAGCCCAGGACAGCTACTCGCGATCTTCTGTCCATATCCTGTGTGGTCAGAAAGCGGCCGAGCACCACCTCGAGGTTACGCACGATGTCGTGTTCGCTCACGACCCCCGCCGTAGTAGCCGTGAGGTCCTCGCCGTCATGGCTCACGCTGGTACTGCCTTCCATGGTGGGGGCCACAATGGCGGCATCCGGCACGTTCATGGGGTCGGCAATGGCCTCGGCATCTGCGTAGGTCAGCGTAGGTTGAAACTCGAAACCACCCGTTTCTGTCAACTGCCCTGGCAGGATCATCAGGAGATTCGAGCCAGCGCTCTGGATCTGCTCGGTGACCGCTTTCTGCACACCCTGGCCAAGGGAGAGCAGGGCAATGACGGCCGCCACGCCGATGATGACCCCCAGCATGGTCAGCGACGAGCGCATCTTGTTGGCACTCATGGATCCCGCGGCCACACGCAGGCTATCAGCTAGGTCCACTTGTCGCCTCCTCGGAAGCGGGTGGCGCCCCTGTCACCCCGTCCCGCACGATTCTGCCGTCGTGCAAGTAGAGGATGCGCTGAGTCTGAGCGGCTACCGCCCGATCGTGGGTCACGAAGACCATGGTGATACCCTGCTCCTCGTTGAGCCGTTTGAAGATCTGCACGATCTCGGCACCCGACTTGGAGTCGAGGTTGCCGGTGGGCTCGTCGGCCAGGATGATGGAAGGACTGTTGACCAGAGACCTGGCGATGGCTACGCGTTGCTGTTCACCTCCAGAGAGTTCATTGGGGTTGTGGTTGGCCCTGTCAGCCAATCCCACAGCCTCCAGTGCAGCGAGAGCTCGGTCTCTCTTGTTGCCGCCTCCTGCGTAGAGAAGTGGCAACTCGACATTATGCAGGGCCGAGGTCCGGGCCAGCAGGTTATAGTTCTGGAACACGAACCCGATTTTGCGGTTTCTGATCTCTGCCAGTTCGTCGTCGTCCAACTCGCTCACATCTATGCCATCCAGGTAGTAGGTACCGGAGGTAGGTAAATCCAAGCAGCCAATGATGTTCATCAGGGTGGATTTGCCAGACCCAGACGGGCCCATGATGGACACCCACTCACCCTCTTCGATTTCGAGAGAGACCCCGCGCAGGGCGTGCACCTCCACCTCACCCATCTTGTAGATCTTGGTTGCTTCCTGGATTCTGATCATGACCAGTGCACCTCGCAGAGCGCAGACACCTGAATCTGCCTCTACGACATACCCATACGTAGTCTGTCCCTCGTGCTCACGTCGCCGATCACCAACTGATCTCCTTCTTCCAGACCCCTCAGCACCTCGGTGTACGTGGCATCCTGGATTCCAATCTCCACCTCTACGCGCTCGATCTCGCCGTCATCCTTCAGCCTCTCCACGTAGAACAGGCCGGTCTCTCTGTCGGCGGAAATCGCCCTGCTCGGCATGAGGAGTACGTTCTCCCTGCGCTCCGTCACGATGGTGATGTTAGCGGTCATGCCTGAACGAAGCGGAACCTGGGTGGGATCAAAGCCCACCCTGACCAGATAGCTGACTGTTCCCAGGTCCTCGGCGGCCACAGGAGAGATGTATTCCACACGGCCCTGAAGCTCCTCGTCGGGGTAGGCGTCGAGGGTTGTCCTCGCCTCCTGCTCAAGTTCCACCTGCCCTACGTCTATCTCGTCGACGCTCACTTCAACGTGGAACCCGGAGGGGTCGATGAGAACAATCATCGGGGAACCAGGTCCTACCTGTTCGTTGACCTCGGCGCCCACAAAAGCCAGCACTCCATTGAAGGGTGCCGTTATGGTCGCCCCTTCCAGTTGTAGTTGGGCTAACTCCAACGAAGCACGGGCCTGCTCTACAGCCACCTGAGCCATGATCAGGTCCTCTTCGCCAGCCCCCTCCACCAGACTGCTTAGTTGACTGCGCGCCTGAGCCACCGCCGCCTCCGCCGCTCGGAGTTCACTCTCGGTTGGACCTTGCATGGCGATGTTGTAGGCAGCCAAGACCTGCTCGTAGTTGATCGTTGCCTGCTGTAGGGCCACTGACTGCGGCAGGGCCCCTATCCCACCGACCCACGCGTACTGATCATACCGCTCCTGCGCTTCCTGAAGGGCAATCTCTGCCCTTCTGAGATCCGCCATGGCCACGGTGATCTCGTCCGCGCTGGGCCCCTCGCGCATCCTGGCCAGAGCCGCCTCTGCGCTCGCCAGGTTGGCGCGCGCTGCCTGGATATCATCGGCGTCTGCCCCGCCCACGAGTTTGGCCTGACTGGCCTCCGCACTGGTGAGCGCCAACTGGGCCTGTGTCACTCCCAGTCCGAGTTCCGAGGCGTTCACCTCTGCCAGGATTTCGCCCTCGCGGACCTCGTCGCCTTCAGACACGGCGAGAGAGGATAGGATTCCGCCCGTGCGAAAGGACAACGTGACCTGTGCTGCCGGCTCCACGCTTCCTGTGGCATCGACAGTGGCTTCAATGTTCCCACGTTCGACAGTTACGGTCTCGAGATCCTCTGCCGTCGCTCCGGGCTGCACTGCGCCCTGCTGCAAGAACCAGTAGCCGACCACCCCCGCCGCTACGAGTATAGCAGCGATGATTACCGCTCTTCGCATCATATGCCCTCTCACCTCATGCACATTCCCCCAAGAGACAACGGTACGCCGGCGTCCTTTATTCGGATACCCATGGTCAGCCTTCCGCCGGGGAACGCGTGAGGCCGATTGTGTGTCCGCCGAAGCCCACGTCAGATGGCCTGGATTGCTCCACCTATATCACTATGCCAGATGGACGCCCGGGTGTCAAATCCCTTTTTTGGGATGGTGCCCTCAGTCCGCGCGGACACAGTCTCTCCAGCGAGGGATTGGCCTCCTCGACGTCCCGACTCCGTTGCCGAGCCTAGAAGGCGGAACTGGTGAGCATCCCCAGGAGACTTGGCGCGAGACCTACCAGCGCGGTGATCGCCCAGTAGCCGATAGTGCCGAGAGAGGTCTTCAACGTTGTCGAACGCGTGGTCACCGTCAGGCCGATGGCTATCAGGAACAGGTGCCAGGCGAGGAACGGATCCACCTGTGATAGGAACCCGTAGGCCAGGTTGCCCGCGTTCTGGGCCTGGTCGCTGCTTGCCACCAGAAACGACAGCCCCCTATTGACGGGGAGTTGCCCGTTGATGAGGACATATGCGGCCTGCACCAGGTCTCGCAGTGCGAAGGGCAACCAGCACCATAAGGCCAAGGTCACCATCTGCACGTATCTGGTGTCCGTACCGAGTAGGTAGGCGATGAAGAACAACAACGCGCCTCGGAAGAGCCACGTAAGGATCAACCCCAGGGTGCCCAGAGCAATGCCTGTGGCACCTATGAACAGAGGCGAGGTGAAGGTCTCCAGGCTCTTCTCCACCTGGTCGGCCTGCTCCCCTGACAACTGCCCCATCTGGGCTGCCACCTGTTGCTCGGCCTGCTGGCGCGCAAACTCTGAAGCGGAGGGCGCGGACACCACTGTAGCAATGACCAGCGCGAGCACGATGGCCAGCGCGGGAGCCAACCAGAGTGACCATGTCGTCTCCTGAACGACGTGGCGCAAAGTCTTCTTCGGCTGGTCGATCCATCCGAACAAAGCGCGCCACACACTCATATGGTTCTCTTTCACAGTAGAGTCCCTCCTTGATACCAATCGATCACACGCCCCACGGTGAAATATATGTCGGGTGCAAGAGGTTCACTTCAGAGAAAATGCGCATCCCGGCCACCTCTGTTTGAGTAGCCGAGGCTTTCTTTCGACTCCAGTATACGGGAGGCAGCGGCAGAAGTCATCAGCCATGTGGGGGATTTGCCCATTGGCCAGGTGGCTAGTCTTCTCCATCGCCGATAGGCCCCACCGGTGGTGGTCATCGACGATTATGACTGGAATGGCCATAGGCGCACTCATCGAATTCTCCTCTCCTCACACACATGACGAAGAACGAACGACGTAGGCGGCCCAGGGGCGGTGTTTTGCGCCTCGTTGGCCAGAGTCTCGTCGTCCAAGAGGCTAATGGTTCCCGAGCAGACCGAAAGGTCCGTTTCCGCTCCCGTTGCTCCAGCGATGCCGGCGCGGAAAGCGCGTGGTCATAGGGTGCCACGCGCTTCTACCTGACCGACTTGCGCCCAGCGGGCAGTCTAGAGCTCAGGAAGTGTCCGCTTCAACACCTCATACTCCTCGAACGCCCGGCCGCAGCCGAGGGCGACACAGGCGATCGCCTCGTCGGCGACGTAGCAGGGGACTCCCAGTTCTTGTGTTAGGTAGCGGTCTAGGCTGCGCAGCAGGGACCCACCGCCGGTCATTACAACTCCACGGTCTATGATGTCGGCAGACAACTCGGGGGGCGTCTTCTCCAGCACGCCCTTGATGGCGGTCACTATCGTGTTCAGCGGCTCGGCTATGGCCTCTGCCACTTCCGTGGAGGAGACGGTCACGATTCGGGGCAGGCCGGCCACCACGTCACGTCCTCGAACTTCCATGGTCAGCTCTTCTTCCAGCGGGATGGCCGCGCCGATCTGAAGCTTCACCTCCTCAGCGGTCTGCTCGCCGACCATGAGATTATACTTGCGCCTGATATGCGAGGCGATAGCCTCACTGATCTTGTTGCCGCCCACACGCACCGCGCCGCTGACCACGATGTCGTTCATGGCGATGACAGCCGCTTCGCTGGTTCCGCCGCCGATGTTGATGACGAAGTTGCCGGAAGGAGTGTCCACCGGCATTCCAGCGCCGAGGGCTGCGGCCAGAGGCTCGGGGATCAGGTGTGCTACCTTGGCCCCGGCCTGTACGGCTGCGTCGTGTACGGCCCGCTTCTCCACGGTGGTCACTCCGATCGGGACGCTGATCATGATCTCCGGCTTGAAAATACGGACGCGTCCTACGATGCCCGAGATGAAGTAGTCAAGCATCAACTCCGTGACGATGTAGTCTGCAATGACTCCGTCACGAAGGGGATACAGGACCTCGATGCTGTCTGGGGTGCGGCCCAGCATGGCCTGCGCCTCCCGGCCCAAGGCCACAATCCTGCTGTCATGGGTTGAGAGGGCCACGACGGACGGCTCGAAAAGGACGATCCCCTTGCCCTTCGTCCAGACGAGCACATTGACGGTGCCCAGATCCACTCCAATCTGCTTAGAAAACATCTATGCTCCTTACCAGACCAACCGAGGCTCGCCGGTCCTCGCCTTATCTTTTATGGGTCTCCGTCTCTATTCTGGGAGGGCGCCTCCTGCGGCCGGCCACCTTCAGGCGGACTTGAGAGCGTCTCAATGCGGCCTGCAGTCGAGCCATGTCCAGATACTCAGGTCTCTCGCGATGGCGTTGCTCCGCCCTGGCCCTAGCCTCCTCGGCCCTGGCTATGTCTATCTCGGTGGCGCGTTCCGCGACATTGGCCATCACGATGACTTTGTTGGCCAGCACCTCCACGTAGCCGCCATGCACGGCAAAAGACTCCTCTTCGGCGCCCCTCTTCAGCCTTAGTTCGCCAATGGCCAGGGCCGCGAGCAGGGGCGCGTGGTTAGGAAGGATGCCCAACTCTCCATCGGCCCCAGGCGCAACGACCATGTCCACTGCGTCGTCTGAATAGACGACCCGTTCGGGGGTGACCAGTGTGAAAGACAGCTTCGCCATCCGCTGTTCCCTTATCCAGTAGCGGCCTGTAACTCAGGCTCGGGGGAGGAAGATCCCCCAGAGCTGACTTCCATCGTCCTGGCCTTCTCCACCGCCTCCTCTATAGGCCCCACCATGAAGAAGGCACCTTCGGGCAGGTGATCGTGCTTGCCATCCAGGATCTCTTTGAAGCCGCGGACGGTCTCCCTGACAGGTACGTAGGCGCCTTCGCGGCCAGTGAAGGCCTCGGCCACGAACATGGGCTGTGACAAAAAACGCTGGATCTTCCGTGCCCTGGTCACTGTGAGCTTGTCTTCCTCACTTAACTCCTCTACGCCCAAGATGGCAATTACATCGCTGAGGTCCCTGTATCGCTGTAAAGTCCTCTGGACCTCGCGGGCAACCTGGTAGTGTTCCTCGCCCACGATGTTTGGATCAAGAATGCGCGAGGTGGAGGCCAGCGGGTCCACCGCCGGATACAATCCCTGCTCGGAGATGGAGCGATCGAGAGCGATGGTGGCGTCGAGATGGGCAAAAGTGGCCACCGGGGCAGGGTCTGAGTAGTCATCTGCGGGCACAAACACCGCCTGTAGCGAAGTGATGGACCCTCGTTTGGTGGACGTGATCCGCTCCTGCAACTCGCCCATCTCGGTCCCCAGCGTTGGTTGGTAGCCAACGGCGCTGGGCATCCGACCCATCAGGGCCGAGACCTCCGAGCCGGACATCACGAAGCGGAAAATGTTGTCAATAAAGAGCAGGACGTCCCTTCCTTGATCGCGGAAGTGTTCGCAGATGGTCAACCCGGTCAATCCAACGCGCAGTCGAACGCCCGGCGGTTCGTTCATTTGGCCGAAGACCAGCGCCACTTTGTCCAGCACGCCCGACTCCTGCAATTCGTACCACAGGTCATTGCCTTCGCGGGAGCGTTCGCCAATCCCGCAGAATACCGACACGCCGCCGTGTTGCACAGCGATGGTGTGGATAAGTTCCATGATGACGACGGTCTTCCCTACGCCCGCACCTCCAAATACCCCGGTCTTGCCGCCCCGAGTGAAGGGTGCCACCAGGTCTATGACCTTGAGGCCAGTTTCGAAGACCTCGGTGCTCGTGCTCTGCTCCTCGAAGGTGGGTGGCGCTTGATGGATGGGCCGGCGCTCCTCAGTCTCTACAGGCCCCTTACGGTCGATGGGCTCGCCCAGTACGTTGAGCAGACGGCCCAGCGTAGCCTCCCCCACGGGGACCTTGATGGGTGCCCCCGTGGCCATAGCTTCCATTCCCCGGCGGAGGCCGTCTGTCGAATCCATGGCCAGGCAACGCACCCAGTCGCCCCCCAGGTGCTGTTGAACCTCCACCACCAGCTTTCCAGCACCGTCGCGGGGTATTTCCACCGCATCGTAGATTGCCGGTAGCTCATCCGGGGGGAACTGGATGTCTACCACCGGACCGACTACCTGTACGATCTTGCCATGCACCTTATCTGTCATGGTCACCAAATCCTCCCGCAGGGACACTCCATCTCGGAGGCTCTCGTTTATTGCCTATCTTGCCGCCGCCCGCGCTTTGGCCAGCGCCTCGGCGCCGCCCGCGATGTCCAACAACTCCGTGGTTATGGCCTCTTGCCGCACTCTATTGTACGTTAGAGTCAGGTCTTGGGCCAGGCATTCGGCGTTCTCCGTCGCCGCGCGCATGGCCACCATACGGGCTGAGTGTTCGCTGGCCTGAGCGTCCAGGATAGCCTGGTAGATTTGCAGGACGGTGAAACCCTCCAGGACCTCGCCCAGAACCGTCTCGGGATCCGGCTCGATGGTATATGCTACCGCGCCCACCCCTTCCAGCTTCGCAGGTTGCAAGGGCAACAGCTGCCTGGTGACCGGACGCTGAACCATGGTATTGATGAACTGCGTGTAGATCATGGAGATCTGGTCGAAGGTGCCGTTGAGGAAGTCCTCAATAGCCAGATGGGCGATGGGGGTGATCTCCGTCACGGGTGGCTGATCGGGAATGCCGGAGAAGTGCGCGAAAATGTCTCCGCCATAGCGCACCATAAAATCCGAACCTTTGCGCCCTATGGCGAGGATGCGCACCGGGTTCGGCTGTCGCTCGAGAAAGCCCACTGCCTGGCGTATCACGTTGGTGGGGAGGCCTCCGCATAGGCCCCGGTCAGGAGTGATCAGCAGCAGCCCTGTGTTTCTCACGGGGCGCTTCTCCAAGAGGGGGTGCAGCACCTTGCCTGCCGCCGGTTGGCTGGCCAGATAGGTGAGGATGTCCCACGCCCTGTCGGCATAGGCACGCGAAGCCAGAGCCCGTTCCTGCGCTCGCCTCATCTTAGAGGCGGACACGGCTTCCATGGCCCGCGTGACCTGACCGATGCTCTTTACGCTGCGAATGCGCCTGCGGATCTCACGTGCTGTAGCCAAGTCAAACTCACCTTACCTGTCTGGCGAAGTCAATTCCCCCCAGCGCCGATTGACCCCTCACTGACTTGCCCAGTACCCCAGCGATTTCTGGTGCTCCAGAATGATGTCGCGAAGCCTGCCTTCTGTCTCTTGGTCCAGTGCCTCTGCCTCCATGATGCGACGTCCAATCTCAGGATGTACCGTATCCATGAGGTGAAGGAATCCGTTGGCCCAGTCCCGCATCTTCTCGAGAGGCACCTCATCCGCGTAGTCGTGGGTGACCGCGTAGATGAGCATAACCTGATGGTCCAGTGGCACCGGTTCGTACTGGGGCTGCTTCAGTATCTCGGTCAGGCGCTGTCCTCGCTCCAACTGGTCTCTGGTTGCCTTGTCCAGGTCTGATCCAAACTGGGCGAAAGCGGCGAGTTCTCGGAACTGTGCCAATTCCAGTCGAAGCCTGCCAGCGACCGCTTTCATAGCTTTGGTCTGGGCCTTGCCGCCGACGCGGGAGACTGACAGGCCTACGTTTATGGCCGGTCGAATGCCGGCGTAGAAGAGGTCTGACTCCAGATACAGCTGACCGTCGGTGATGGAGATGACGTTGGTGGGCACGTAGGTAGTGATGTCTCCCAGTTGCGTTTCAATCACGGGCAGGGCGGTCAGACTGCCGCCTCCGAAGTCCGGGTGCATCTTGGCGGCCCTTTCCAGTAGCCGAGAGTGGAGATAGAACAGATCGCCAGGATACGCCTCGCGGCCGGGCGGTCGGCGCAACAGCAGTGAGACCTGTCGATAGGCCCAGGCGTGCTTGGTGAGGTCGTCGTAGACAATCAGAGCGTCCTTTCCCTGCTCCAGGAACTCCTCGCCCATGGCGCAGCCGGCGTAAGGCGCGATGTATTGCAGGGCCGCCGGTTCTGAAGCGGAGGCCACCACGACGATGGTGTGGGCCATGGCGTCGAACTTCTCCAGAGTAGCGACTACCTGGGCCACGTTGGACCGCTTCTGGCCGATAGCGACGTAAATACAGATCAAGTTCTTATCTCTTTGGTTGATGATGGTGTCGATGGCCAGGGCACTCTTGCCGGTCTGGCGGTCGCCAATGATCAACTCACGTTGCCCACGGCCAATGGGGAACATAGAGTCAATGGCCTTGATGCCGGTCTGCACCGGGCGATTCACCGACTCGCGAACGGTAACGCCTGGGGCAATTCGCTCTATCGGGCGGAAATCATCGGACTCTATAGTGCCCTGCCCGTCGATGGGCATGCCCAGCGCATTGACTACACGTCCAATGAGCGCCGAGCCAACAGGGACCGAGGCAATGCGCCCTGTCTGACGCACCTCGTCCCCCTCCTCTATGCCAGTGTAGTCGCCGAAGATGATGATGCCCACCTGCTTTTCTTCCAGGTTCAGCGCCATGCCCATAACCCCGGTCTTGGTGAATTCAACCAACTCGCTGGCCATGACTGTGGTCAGGCCGGTAGCGCGAGCGATGCCGTCGCCCACCTCGACCACGGTGCCCACCTCGACGGTCTCGAGAGGGGCCTCGAAGACCTCGATTTGCCGCCGAAGGGCGGCGGTTACTTCATCTACTGGAGAGGCCATTGGCACCTCCTAGGTTCCCAAGAATGACTCTACTTGTCCAGTAATGCTTCCGAAAGCAGCTCGAAGAGACGGAAGGAGTGTAGCACACCCACAGGCCGCGCCTGGCCTCGGGGCGAAGATCAGCTTGCGTCTGCTTCGTCAGTGATTAGCGTCCCGAGCCCATTCTTTGGGCAAGGGCATCTAGCTTGCCCTTGACGCTCCCGTCTATCACCTGATCGCCGACTCGAACCGACACGCCGCCGAGAAGCGATGGGTCTACCTCGAAGCGCAGTTCCAGTGGTTGTTTGAACCGGTCTTTCAGCTTCGCGCGCAGAGCCGCTTGCTCATCTGGGGTCAAGGGGACCGCACTCCTGACCTTCGTCGTCAAGCTGGAAGATGTGGTTTCTCGCTCCACCGTCATCCCAGTTCACCCACCTCGGCGAGGAATTCCTCAACCAGACGGCGATGATCCTGCTCATCGAGAGACTTGCCGACGACCTTGCTCGCTGCCGCGAGGGCCAGATCTGCGATCTCATCCTGGGCCCCCGCCAGGGCTTGCCTGCGCAGGGCCTCCATCTCTTCCTCCGTCTTGGCCACCAGTTGATGTGCTTCGGCTCGTGCGTTCTCGAGGATTTCCTCCCTCATCTTCTCAGCCTGTTCGCGGGCCTGGGCCAGGATGGAGAGCCGTTCCTCTCTAGCATTCTCAAGCTCTTTCTCGTGCTCTTGCCTCGCCGCTTCGGCCTGGCTTCTGGCGGTCCTTGCTTCCTCCAGGTCGGTCTTGATCGTCTCGCGCCGCTTGTCCAGCATCCTTACAATCGGCTTGTAGAGGAAAATCCGCAGCAACACCAATAGGAGCACGAAGTTCACGATCTGGGAGATCAGGTAGCCCAGGTTGATTCCTAGTCCCTCCAAATCCACCCTCCTTCTGCCGATAGCCGGCTGAACGGCCGCCATCGGCGCGTGCACAAAGCGACGTAGAGTTGGCTAAACAAACTTGATGATGAGCGCCGCCACCAGTGCATAGATGGCGACCGCCTCTGCGAAGACGATTCCCAGGATCATGTTGGTTTGGATCTGCCCGGTGGCCTCAGGGTTGCGACCGATGGCCTGCATCGCTCCTGCTCCCAAGAGGCCGATGCCGATCCCTGGGCCGATGGCCCCCAGGCCCATCGCCAGCCCGGCACCGAGCAACTTACCGAATTCAATCAAGTCTCCAGCCGCCAATTTGACAATCCTCCTTCCTACCTAGGATTAGTGTCCTTCACCCTCTGGACCGTGGCCCATCGTGGCCATAGACATGAAGACCAAAGTCAGCATGGCGAAGACGAAAGCCTGCATGAGCCCCACGAAGAGCTCTAGACCCATGAAAGGCACAGACACCAGATAGGGGATTATGAAAGCGAGCACAGCCAGCAGCACTTCTCCAGCAAAGATATTGCCGAAGAGTCGGAAAGTGAACGAGATGATTTTGCCCAACTCGCTCACCAGTTCCAGAGGCCCGACGACGAGGCCCAGGACATCATCGAAGCTGATGAATTTCTTGAAATACCGCCTGCCCTGCG
>DATEXS010000158.1:0-11948 GCA_035256725.1 Anaerolineae bacterium | reverse complement strand
CTTACATCGGATCTCCAGTGGTGAATGCCCACGAGGCTGGGGAGGTGCCGAGGCCTGGCCCAGCCCACAGCATAGCAGGAGTGTAAGGTCGTCGTGAAGGCAGGCGTTTGGAGAGAGCACGCCGTCGTTCTGGGGTCGTATCTGCTCCTAACAGTCCTTCTGACCTACCCCCTGGTTCTCTATTTCGCCACCCACGTCCCCGGCGATGGCAGCGACGACCCCGCATTGGTGTGGAACCTGTGGTGGGTGAAGCATGCGATCGTTGATCTCCGTACCAACCCCCTTGTCTGCGACTATATGTTCTATCCCCTGGGCATCGACCTCACTTTCTACACCCTGACCATCATCAACGGCTTCGCATCTGTACCACTTCAGCATCTGATCGGCCTGGTGAGCACGAACAACGTGATCGTCTTGGCAACCTTCGTGTTGTCGGCCTACGGAGCCTATCTGCTGGCCAGGTACCTCTTGCCCAAGGGGACCCACCCCTCCGCGCCGTTCCTTGCCGGGCTGATCTACGCCTTCTCGTCCAACCGCTTCATCTATGCCTCCCTCGGTCAGTTCAACATCCTGAGCACGCAGTGGATACCTTTCTTCGCGCTCTTCTTGATTAAGTCCAGCAGGAACCCCAAGGGCCTGCGTTATCCGTTTCTCGCGGCTGTGTTTCTCCTGTTCAACGGATATACAGAGTTCACCTACGCCTCCTTCCTGCTCATCTTCACTCTTATCTATCTGCTGTACTGTCTGGCGGAGGGCTGGCGTCGTAACCTCCTGTTCGTCAGAAACCTGGCCACCATCGGGGGGTTGTTCGTGGTGGGCATGTCGCCGATCCTCGTTCGTATGTGGAGAGTGATGGCTGTGGAGGGCGACTTCCTGGTGGAAGGCCTGGGCTTCGCCAACGTCTTCTCGGCGGACCTGTTGGGCTTCTTCGTGCCCAGTCACCTGCACCCTCTGGCTGACTTGTGGCGAAGGAGCTTCGATTTTTCCTATCTGAACTTCGTGTTCATTGGCTACGTTGTGCTGGGGCTCGCCGCATACGGCGCGGTACGCCACTTCAGAGACCGCGGTGTCCAGTTCTGGATCGTGTCAACGATCATCTTCGCCCTCATCGCTCTAGGTCCCACACTGCGTTTTATCGGTCAGGAGCACGAACTGCCTCTTCCCTTCGACGCGCTGGCCGCTCTGCCTTTCTTCAAGGGCAATCGCTATCCCAGCCGGTACAGCGTCATGCTGACGCTCTGCTGGGCCGTGCTGGCGGCCTACGGCCTCCATGGCCTGACCAGCCGAATGCGACGTGAGGCGCTCAAGCGGAGCTTGGCTGGGATTGTGGCCGGCTTGGTGGTCTTTGAGCATCTTTCAGTGCCGCTGCCTCTCTCCGACTTCCGTGTACCGGACGTATATGCCGCCATCGCCGAGGAGCCGGGAGATTTCAGCGTGCTGGAGTTACCCCTGGCCTGGAGAAACGGCTTCCGGGTCACGGGCACCAAAGATCCAATGATCATGTTCGAGCAGTTCTACCAGACCGCGCATCAGAAGAGGCTGCTGGGAGGCAACACCTCGCGGAACCCCGAGTACAAGTTCCAGTATTTCACCGAGGCCCCTGTGCTCAACACCGTCATCGCCCTGGAGAACGGTCACGAGGTGGAGAGGGCGACCTGGGACAGGGACCGGGAACTGTCACCAGAGGTGCTTCGTCTCTTGGGCGTGCGGTACGTGGTTCTGCACACCGACGTGGTTCCCTCGGTGCTTCAGGAGTATGTGCAGTACGCCATGGGCGGAGAGCGGATCTACGAGGGCGACGGCATTGTCGCCTATCGCGTCACCCACCAGCCCCTGGACGAGGAAGTACTCATCGATCTGGGAAGCGACGAGGCCTGTGCGCACCTGGGGGAGGGCTGGAGCGAGAGCGGAGCGGAGTACGTGTGGGCACAGCGCAGGGAAGTGAGATTTCTTGTGTCCTTGTCTCATGAAGACCAGCAGATGACCATGCGCGTTTTCGCTCCGGAGTCCGGCCAGAGTATGGGCGTCGTGCTCAACGGCCAGGCGGTGACCTCGTTGGAATTGGTGGAGGGCTGGCACGAGTACGAAGTTACGCTTCCTGCACATCTGCTGAGAGA
This sequence comes from Anaerolineae bacterium, assembly GCA_035256725.1. Lineage (GTDB taxonomy): Bacteria > Chloroflexota > Anaerolineae > UBA7937 > B3-Chlor > JAUVXJ01. The sequence goes on along the minus strand of DATEXS010000158.1, from coordinate 9,831 downwards.
TGGTCTCAATGAGCTGCATTTGCGCTTTGGGCGCCTTTTCCCCCCCGAACAGATTAGGGAGGGTGAGTATGCGATTGGGGCAACTGACGTGGTAGCGCCCGTCAACATCTTGGTCAAGAGCGCCGGGCAAGAGGTGGGGGATTTCGGCCACATCTACGTGGACGGCCGCAACGTGTCGCCGGACGAACGAGGGTACAACGTGGTAGTGCTGGATCCGGTGACCGGTGCTGTGGAAGGTACAGGACATTTCGATACCTTTGCCAGCGAAGAGGAGTCAACTCGGCTGGCCGAGTTCATAACGGGCATCCCGGATGGTAGAATCGTGGCCGTGGCGGTGGAGGACGAGGCCTCTCTCCACCTGACGGAGGAGGCTGTGCTAGCCCTGCGCACGATTGGAGCCAGAGAAGACCTGCGCGACATGTTCCGCTGGGAACATGCTATTATCGGAGTAAAGGGCGCTGAGCCTGGCCAGGCGCTGGAGACGACGGGCTTGCTGCGTCCTGTCAGCGTCCGCGTTGGCCAGGGCTTCACCGAGCCAGCGGTGACTGCTGCGTTCGACTACCTGACGTTCCGGACCCGGCAGTGACCGGTTGGGATGGACGCTTCTGGGCGTTTCGGCTATACTGGACGCCACAATCATCTTCCTGGTTGTGTTCGACTAGGCACGGTTGCCTATTCCGGTCAACGACAGCCGGGAAGATCATCGAGCGCCAACTACCGTGCAGGCGAGGCAGGTAGTTGGCGTATTCGGTTGTGCATTACCGTCAGCTCGGAGAAACCGCCCACGCTTGACTGGCCGTCCTGGGCGGATCGCGAAGGAGGGGGTGAGATGAGCGAGCGTCAGTTGGCAAGGCTGGGTTGGCTGAGTCTGCTTCTCTTGGGCGTGGCACTCCTGACAGCCTGTGGTGCTGGGGAGGGCAGCAGTCCCCGCGTGTGGATCGACGCTCCTTTGAACGGCAGCCAGCGCGAGTGGGGCACCATACAAGTTATGTCCCACTCCTCGTGCGAGGACGGCATCCGCGAAGTGGCCTTGCTGGTGAACGGGCAGGAGTATCGCAGAGACGATAGCCCTGACGCCAATGCCACCCTGGTCACCATCGTGCAGCCTTGGGTTCCGCCGTCCGATGGGCAGTTCACTCTACAGGTCATTGCCTACACCAGGGCCCGTGTGGCCAGCGATCCGGCCACGGTATCGGTGACGATAGGAGCTCCCACGGGCACCCCACTGCAGATGACTGCACCTGAAACTCCTACACCAGCGCCCCCGGAAGCTACCTGGGTACTGGAGACCCCGAGCGTTGGTCCGGCTGCCCCGACTTCTACTGCCATTCTGGCCGTTGCCACTTCGACGCCTGTGCCGCCGGCGCCGACGCCCGAGCCTCCTCCGCCGACGCCGGAACCGCCGACGCCTACAGCTACACCCAACCCTCCGACGCCGACGCCCGCGCCAGATACTGCTGGGCCCGAGATCACCAACGTGGAGCGCTCTGCGGACATCATCTACTTCCCATATCCGAATTGTGGACCGGTCATGGTGACCTTCACCGCCCGGGTCAGCGATCCGTCGGGGGTTGATCGGGTCAGGCTGGTCTATTCAGTGGGCGGGGGTGAGCAGCAAGTGAAGGAGATGACCCCTGCCGGTGGGCAGCGCTACGAGGTTGAGTTCAAGCCCTCGCAGGCGGGGATGATGGACTACTGGATCAGGGCCTGGGACACTTTGGGTAACCGTCGCGACGGCGGCCGTGCCACATTGGAGGTGAAATCCTGCGGCGGCTAGGGCGCCAGTTGTCCCTATCCGCAGACAGCCTTGTATGAGGTACGGCGTAAGGGCAGCCATTCCGTTGGCAGCAAGGAGGCAAGAGTGAGAAAGCGGTGGATCGTCGTGGTCATCCTCGTTGGGCTGGTGGCCTGTCTTTGCCTGTCCTCGAGCCTGGTTTGGCTGGGAGGTCGCCTGAAGCACACTCCGAGCACCGGCCCTTCCGTCAGGTTTATCGACCCTCACTATGGTGACCGTGTGCCTATGGAAAGGGCGGTGCTGGTGCAGTCGGAGGCCAGGGACAGCACCGATCTGGTTACCCAGGTAGAGTTGTGGGTGGACGGCCAACTACAGGCTGTGGAAAGCAGCCCGGAGCCTCAAGGCACTTCCCATTTCTTTGCTGCGCAGGGCTGGCAACCTTCCTCGCTGGGCTCTCACACCTTGATGGTGAGAGCGCTGAACAGCAGGGGTGCAGTGGGCCAGGCGATCATCGTCGTGGATTCGGTGGAGGGCCTCTTCGGCGTCGGGCCTGAGGGGCAGGAGGTGTACCTGGACGACATCACCTCTGCGGAGTATGTGGTATCCGAGGGGGACACGGTAGAGGAGATCGCCGAGAGTCACCAGGTGTCTCCGGAAGACATTCTGGAACTAAACCCGGAACTGGGGGCAAATGAAGCTTTGCCGGAGGGGGAGATTGTGGAGGTGCCCTTCGAACCTGAGACTCTCTCTGGGGAAGGAGAACCAGGGGAAGGGCCAGAGGTGGGGCCGGAACTCGGGCCGCCTCCGGAGCCTCCAGAACCTCCCACACCGCCAGAACCACCTGTTGTAGTGCCAGAACCTCCTGACGAGCTGCTGCCCGATGGTGCGCCTGTGGAGTTGATAATCACCAACCTCACCTTGGGCAATCTGAACCCTCAGCCAGGCGAGCAGGTAGTGGTGGGCCTAACGATCATGAACATGGGTGGCAGCACGGCCGAGAACTTCTCTTGGGCCTGGGACCCCGGCACTGGCGAGGGCTGGATTGCGTACGAGACACCTGTAGCCTCCCTGGTGCCTGGCGATGATGTGGTGCTGGAGATGTCCTACACTTATCAGCAGGAGGCCCAATATGGGGGCACTGCCTGGGCTGACTCTGGAGAGCAGTATGACGAGCCTGATGAGGCCAACAACTTCGCCCATGTTATGGTCACTGTGGGAGAGGGACGCCCCTTGGGACCGTTCAACCCCATACCGCAGAACCCGCTTGGCGATCTAAGGAGACTGCTAGATCGAATCAGACGTGGCCAGCTTGGCCAGGGTGGAGATGGGGAAGAGGAACCTGAACTCAATCAACCCCCAGCACCCCCCACGCTGGAAGTCACACATCGAGGATGTGAGCTTACTGCTACGATCTATCCCAACTCGAGCGACGCGCTGGCGTTCTACCTGTATCGGTGGGACGCCACCAGCGGTGGGGATTTCGAGCAGATCGCCGAGCTCGGCCCGATGGTGCCGGGGCAGTACGGTATGCGGACGGAGACCGCCCCCCAGCCCGGCGAGTACTACTACCAGGTGGTGGCCAGCAACGAGTTCGGCGAAGGGGTCAGCGATGTTGTTCGGGAACAGGTGACGTTTGAGGAGTGCGAGTCGGTGGGCTGCAATATGTCCGTCCTGGAGTTGGCGGTCGAGGGCGCGGTTACGCAGGAAGCCCACGAAAGCGTGTACTGCTATGTGGCCCTGGATGATCTGCCTGAGGAGAGGGTCCCGCCCAGCCAGGACGAATTCCTGGCGGTGGACGCGATCCACCAGTTTACGTTTGAGGAGTACCTTGGCGGCGAGAATAGCCGGATGGTCACCGTGCCAAGCAACGGGCAACTGCGTGTCTTCGCCGAATGCTGGGCCTGGGACGGAGGTGCGGACGTGCCAATGCTATTGGGCGAATTCACCAACTGGCATGGTGAGGAGGACTGGGATGGCTTACTCCTGTTCGGCGATGGGGGCGGCTTTCAGGCCCAGTATCACATCAGTCGAGTCACCTGGTCGGCCTGCACAGAGGTCTTCGAATACCCGTACGTCCCCGCAGCGCCATACAATGTGTCGGTTGTAGGGGCCTGGCGCGGGGGGCTCGGAGTGCAGTTTACCTGGGTTGGTCAGGAGAGTGCAATAGAGGGTTTCTGGATACTGTGCGACGGGGAGAAGGAAGTGTGGGTAGATAAAGACGATGCGGCCATGATGAGGCCCGAGGAGTACGTGTATGTCAGTCCGCGGCTGCCGGAGTGGATAGCGGAGCCCGGTTGCGTAAGCGGGTGCAACCTGAGCGTTGTGGCTGGGTATAGGGACGAGCCCTTCGCCTCGGACGAGGGCCTTAACTCCCCTGCCAGTGAGTCATACCCCTGGTTCGGCCCTACCTGCGCTGAGGTCACCATTAGCGTTGACACGTTCGACTTCAGGTCGCTGAATCTCTCCGATGCTTGCGTGGAGACATATGGTTATGTGAGTGTCAACGGGTACAAGGTGGATATGGACGGGGTGGGCGACCCGGAGATCCCCCTCACGGTCTGTGAGTCGCAGGCCGGTTCCGTCTGGGATGTGTCGGAGGTGGACTACTTCGACATCACTGTAGAGCTGGATCCGGACGAGCCCCTCTCTGTTTACGGGGGTCTGTGGGAGCTTCTCCCCGGGGTGATGTACGAAGAGAACGGGAAGATATGCAGTGGCCAACTGGGGTTCAATCCCGCGCCCCCTGAGGTGTGGGCCAGAGCTGATACTGAGTCTGTACATTATCTGGTAGGACAGGGCGAGGCTGGGAGTTGTTCCATCGGGTTCACCTTGCATCCCTCGACGCCAGCGCAATAGAGTGATGCCTGATCAGGAGTACCGTATCCCTGGTGCATCTTTGTCCTATTCCATGTCAGGGCGCTGCTGCCACGGACCTTGGTTTCCTGCCGGGGCACGTCGGCTTGTGGCGGCAGCACCATGCGACATGACACCATGGAGCACTGTGACCTTTCGTGGGTAACCGAAGCAGCATCCCCCCCCTGGTCTTCTTGGCGTTGCTGGTGTTCCTGGCATTCGCCTTATACACCTTCCGCCTGGACCATCAAAGCCTGTGGTACGATGAGGGGTTCAGCGTCTATCTGGCCCGGATGAGCCTGGTTGAGATCACGACGCGCACGGCGAGCGATATCCACCCCCCATTCTACTACTACCTCCTCCACTTCTGGATCGTCGTTTTCGGCAGCACGGAGTTCAGTCTGCGGTATCTCTCCGCGGTGTGCGGCGTGCTCACCGTCCCCTTGATCTGGGCGGTGGGCAGGCGTCTCCTAGGGGCCACCGCCGGCGCTCTCGCTGCCGCCCTGGTGTGCCTGTCCCCTCTCTTCCTCTGGTACTCCCAGGAAGCGCGGATGTACACCCTGGTCACGTTCCTCTGCCTGCTATCCACTTATCTACTGCTGCGCATCATGGATGCAAAGGGGCGGGTAGCCGTCCAGTGGACGGTCTACGTCCTGGCCAACGTGGTTGCCGTCTATACGCACTTCTACGCCTTCTTCGTGTTGGCTTTCCAGTTCCTCTTCTGGCTATGCTGGTTGGTTCTGTGGAGCGGGGGCCGGGTTCGGCAGCGATGGCCGGCATTGGTGACGGGCCTTTCTTGCCAGGCCGCAGTGGTGGTGGCCTACCTGCCGTGGAGTGGCTTCGTGCTTCGACGGTATGGAGCCGACGTCAGCTATTGGCAGGGCACGCTGAGGATAGGTGAAGTCCTGCGCAAGACCCTCATCACCTTCAGTACCGGCCACAGCGTGCTCGAGATTTTCGCCCAGCCCATAGCCACCGGCTACTTGCTCATTCTGCTTTTCGCCCTGGCCATTCTTGCTCTCCAGGCCGTGCGACGGCAGCCTCCGGAGGAGGACCCCGGCAGTGGGTCGATCCCCATGATGGAGAGAAGGCCCTGGCTAACTCTGCTCGGCCTGGTCCTCTATCTGGTCCTGCCGTGCCTGCTACTCGTGGTCATCTCCTATCAGCGAGCCAAGTTCCACCCCCGGTATTTGATGCTTTCGTCGCCAGCGTTCTTCCTCTTGATCGCGGGTGGTCTCGCCGCCCTGTTCCAACAGGCCGACAGAAGCGCTGGCCAGAGAAGGAGCGTCGCTCTAGTCGTCGGCTGCGCGCTGGTGTGCTATATGGGCCTAACCTCCGGCTACGCTATCTACAACGCCTACTTCGACATCGACTTTCTGAAGGACGACTTCCGCAGCGCAGCTGCCTTCATCTCAGAACACAAGGGGCAAAACGAGGTGGTGATCCTCACCTCTGGTCACATGTTCCCCGTGTTCACCTACTACTACGAAGGAGATGACTGGTATCCCATCCCGGATGAGCCTACGCTGTCGGCAGAGCGGGTGTTGGGCTACAGCCTGGCCGACGAGTTGAACCGGATACTGCCCGGGAGGGATGGGGTCTGGGTGCTGCTGTGGCAGGACGAGGTAGTGGACCCCGTTGGGTTCCTGACCATGATGCTGGGGGACGAGGGGCGGTTGGTTCCCTATGAAGGCGGCTTCTGGGGCCTGAAGCTGCTTCACTATTCCCTGCCGCCCGACGTGCATTTCTCGAGCGAGCCCCAGCCTCAGCACCCGGTGACGGTCAGCTTCGAGAATCAGATCAGGCTGCTTGGCTACTCGGTGTCCGCCGGGAAGGCGACCACCAGTGGGCTGGAAGTGGTGCTCTACTGGCAAGCGCTACAGCAAACCCCTGAGGACTACAAGATTTCCTTGAGGCTGAGAGATGAGACGGGACATGAGTGGGGAGGCTATGACGGGCGGCCAACTGGACCTCTCTATCCGACCTTCCGCTGGTCCACTGGGGAGACCCTGTTCGGAACTGCACAAATCACGCCCACGATGGGGACTCCGCCAGGCGTCTATCAGTTGCAGGCCAGCCTGTACAGCGACGTGACTCTGGTGGGCCTGGACGTCTTGGACGAGCAGGGTACACCGACCGGAACCACCGGCACTCTAGGCAGCGTGGAACTGAGCAGCGAGCGGCCGGTGTCAGTGGAGGAGATACACCCATCGCACCCCGTGGAGGCCCAACTCGCTCCCGGGCTGGAGCTTGTGGGTTACGACGTGAGCGCCGGCTCTGCTCAGCCGGGCGACACTTTGCAGCTGAATCTGTACTGGCATGCCGACTCCCCGATGGCGGAGGATTATGTTCTCCTACTCCAGTTGTACAACGAGCAGGGACAGGTAGTGGACGTGGGGATTGGTGGTCCTCAGGTGGTCGACTGGGTTTCAGGTGGTGGCACCAGCGTCGCGGGGAAGGTGTATCACCTGGCGAATGCGCGCTATCCGACATCGTCGTGGCGGGCTGGAGAGGTGATTCTGGGTCAGTACGACTATACGGTGCCCCTCGGCGCGGAGCCAGGGGAGGCTGAGCTACGGGCCGCGCCGCTCTCCTGCAGGGAGGGGCTGGTGCCCACAGCCTCGTTGCCAGCAGAGGGTGAGGTGCCGGAAGGCGAGATGGTGGTGGCTTTTCAGTCGGCGACCGCGGAAGACCGCGGGCTTTTGGCCTGCAGCGCGGGGGAGCCGGCAGGTCAAGCGAAGATCACTCCGCTGCAAATCGAAGCCACCCAACGCGTTTTCTCGCCCCCTGAGGTCCAACATGGAGTCGAAGTGGGTGATCTTGGTGGAAAGGTTGCCCTGTACGGCTACGACCTCAGTGCGCGGGACCTGCGTCCCGGTGACACGCTCTATCTCACATTGTACTGGCAGGCTCTGGAGCCCATGGACATACCGTACACGGTGTTCACACACCTGCTCGACGTGACCAACCAGGTCCGCGGACAGATGGATAGCCAGCCACACGGTGGCGCTCGACCCACCACTGGTTGGGTTCCGCAGGAGTACCTGCGAGATGAGTACCAGTTGATCCTGGCAGCCGATGCATCACCCGGCGAGTATGTTATTGAGGTGGGTATGTACGACGCCAGCACCCCTGAGTTTCGGAGACTGCCGTTGCTGGATGCTGCTGGCGACGCCGTGGACAGCCGCATCCTGCTAGAGAGTCGAATCGAGGTGGAGCCCTAGCGGTAGTTCATGAGATGTGCGGCGGTTCGGGCTGGGCGACCTATGTGCAGCCGGAAGCTCCAGTGGCCAGCGGTGTGAAGTAGCATATCGCATAACCACGACTCTGTCCTAGACAGGCGGCGATGCAGCGGTGGCTGGCGGGCAGCCAGCCGTGCCCAGTATTGTGATAGGCGAGAGCCTGGGTTGCAGGGCAACTTGCCGTGTGCTACAATACCGCCCGATCGAGGGCGCACGCTCCGTTCGGTGGCATCGATCGGGGTGTGTGACGTTGCATATGGAGGTCATCGATGAAGACGAGGCTCCTTAGCGTTCTCTTTGTCTTGGCGTCTCTCGCTGTGGCGGTGTTGCTGGCTGGTCCTGGCGCCAGCCTAGCAGAGGAGAGCCAGCAGGACACGGGGATGATCCAATGTCTGGCCTCATCCAGGGATGCTGTGATGTCTATGCAGTTCCCGGCGGCCGGGGGGCCAGTCCAGGGACAGTACATAGTCAGCTTCACAGCCCACGACACGTCGCCTCTGTACGATCAGGACGGCTCGTTTGACTACTACGATGAGGACCGATCGACCAACATGATGGTCGACTTCAGCGGCAATTACGGTGGCGGCGAAGAGGGATCGTTTTCCGGACTGCGCGTTTCGGGCTGGGCCACCGTTGATGTCGACAATCTCGAGGACGACAGATTTGACCGCTCCTATCGGGCCGAGATGGACAGCCCTGCGGCGGGCGTGTGGGGGCCCGGTGGGACCCTGGCCATTACGGGCATAGCAGGCACGTTTAGGGTGGTCTCCGTGAACGCCAACGTGATTCCCAACACCGCATGGGACGAGGCACAGGTTGGCCACTTTCCTGATCCGACCATGATATGTAGTCCAGCGCCGGAGGCACAGACTCTGGAGGATATTTCCTGCACTATAAGCACGGACCCCGGGGACCTGGGAGCCAGAGACACTACCTTCCAGGCCAATATCACTGCGGTAGGATTCGATCCCGGAGCCACACTGAGTTACAAGTGGAGACTGCGCTTTGGCGTGAGCAAGGAATCTCAAATCCAAGACGAGAGCACAAATCCGAACCCGACTATTAGTTGGCCTGAGGCCACGTTCGCTGACGGCTACTACACGCTGCAAGGGATGGTAACCGACGGAGGCCACATCGCGCACTGTTCGCAGCATTTCACCATGGGAAACGTGCCGCCCAATAACCCGCCCGAGTGCGTGGATGTGGCCTGCGTGCCCATGCCGCCGCCGGCCGGATTCCCGCTTCTTGGGGTGGCAGTGTCAGCCCGGGATGCAGATGGTGACCCTCTTGAGTACATTCTCCAGCTTGGACGGGACATGATCGATCAGGCTGCCGAGACCAAGAGCGGTCCGGTCAACAGCGCCGTCCTTTCTATCCCCGGTGGTCTCCAGCCGGGCCCCTACTCGGTTGAAGCGACGGTGAACGATGGAAAGCAGTACGTAGTCTGCACATTTCATTTCATTGTTCCCCCCTTCCCTGAAGAAGAGGAACCGGGCGGCGAGTGCGGGCCAGTGGGAACCATCTACCTGGACGACGAGGGCGTTGAGCCTAATGTGCTCGCGATAGATTCCTTCATCGAGAACACCCTGGCTCAGGGAGGCTCGGACTTTAGCCTCATTGTCTCTCATCGCCAGCGCCTCATCGACAAGTTCGGTCAGGAAGGGTTCGAGCAGATAGATGGCTTGCTGAACGACACAAGAAACCTCGCGGAGACCTGCCCCTTCCTCCTGATCGTGGGCGATCATGATGTGGTGCCTTTCGCCGTGCTTCCCAATCCTACCGAAGACGGTGATGTGCTCTTCACCGATGACGTCTACGGAGACACCGACCATGACGTCCTTACCATGCCCGATATCCCGGTGGCTCGCATACCTGATGGTAGCTCGCTCGATCTGTTGGTGACCCAGTTATCGGCCTCTACTGTGCCTGAAGGCGGGGACTTCACGTTGGCCAACACCAAGCGTCCCCACGCGGATGGTGTGGCTACCCAGGTCTTTGGAG
>DATEXS010000157.1:0-3446 GCA_035256725.1 Anaerolineae bacterium | reverse complement strand
TGAGCACGTGCCAGGTGTAGGCCTCGTAGTTGAGGGCTCTGACCCTGGCCAGCCCCTCGTGGCCGTACCTCTTGGCCGCTAGGTCCAGCAAACCGCCGATCTCAATCTCGGTTCTGCCCTCCCGGATGAAGTCCCTGGCCTCCTCGAAGACCCTGCTACTGATCTGGCCCGCCTTCCTCATCATCTCTACTTCGAACGGCGTTTTGAACTTGCGGGCGTGTTTCAGGATGGAAGAAGAATCCACCAGCCTGCTCTGGGGAAACAGCTCTCCGTATCTGAGATACTCCTTCACCGGTAGGACGTCGAACTCCAGACCCAGGTTCCCGAACTGCCGGCCGTATTGCTCCGCGATGAGGCCTGGCAGCTCCTGAAGAGACTGAAGCCCCACCACCTGATCGAGGGGCGAGTCTATCTTCGCCCTCTCCAACTCCCGCTTGACCATCAGCAGAGGATTGCCATCGAGGGGGACGAAGAGCAGAGCGTCCTGCGTCGTACCCGCGAGGTAGAAGTAGTCCATCTTCTGAACCACCAGCAAGGCGTCTATTCCCAGACGCCTCATCCCCGCTGTCACCCTGCCCAGCCGCAGCTCTATCTCCTCCCTGGGCGTGTATCTAAACCCCAGGGACCTGCTCCACTCCTCAAGCTCGGTCCTCACCCACTCGTCGTGCCTCAACGGTTCCCTCCAAGACTGACCTTACGTGCTCCGCGGAGGCCCACGGCGCAACGGTGCCCATTCTACCAGAGCTCGGCACGTGCGGCAATCCCCGTAGGCAAAACGGACCGGAGCGAGGAGAGCAGTGCGGGCTGTACTGCGGATCAAGGTCTTCTGAGAGGCCGGGCTCCGACAAGAATTCAGGGCAGGCGCGGACGATCGTGGCGGTTGCCGCGCTTCCGCTCCGCCAGGGCAAGCAGGCTCTCCAGAGACAGGCCGGCAAGCGAATCGAGGCGCAGGTCCGCGTGACCGGTAGGCAACTGTCGAGTGAGCGGATTGGGCACCACCACGCAGAACAGACCAGCCGCCTGTGCCGAGGTGATGCCGTTGGGGGAGTCCTCCAGGGCGATGGCCTCCTGGGGACGCAGGCCCAGTCCCTCCAGCACGGCGAGGTATAGATCCGGCTCGGGCTTCACGTTCTCCACATCGTCGGCGCACTTGATGGAGTCGAACTTGTCTCTCAGTCCCAGCTTCTCCAGGTAGCGATACACCCACTCGCAGTCCGAGCTGGAGGCCAAGCCGAGCTTCAAGCCCAAACGCTTGGCGTCGGCGATGTACTGCTCCACGCCAGGCAACACGCCCTGCACCTCGATCAATTCCGCCTCGCGCTTGAGCTGTCGCTCGGTCAAGCCCTCCCGGTCAACCGCGCGTCCCAGTTGACCCTCCAGGTATCCGCAGGGATCGAACCCATGGGGCGAGCCGCCCACCCAGGTCTCCCAGGCCGAAAGGGGCAGATCGGCTCCCAACTCCTGGTAGATCTCCACCCATGATTGATAGGCGGGACCTTCCGTATCCAGAATCAGTCCGTCGAAATCCAGAATCAACCCTCGAATCATTTCCCTGAGCCAACTCCCTCTTTGACAGCTATGCCCATACCATCCACGGAGCAGAGCCTGACTTTCTACCAGGTCACAGCTCTCACCAGCACTATGATCACCGGCGAGGCCATCAGCACCCAGAGGCCGATGATGGCACCTGCCGTGCGGCCCAACCCGCACGCCCGCGCATTATGGCCAAACCTGCTGGGCCGGAAAAGAACCGTCGCTGACCAATGCAAGAAGCCGACACGCCCGCTACCCCGATGGTACGCTACTGTGTTTCCGGCAGCCATCCCTGGCCCGCCCTGCCCGTTCACGCGCGGGCTGGGGCCTTCGATGGCCGGTTCACCAGGAAGATCCCCGCACCCACCAGCGCGAGGCCCACCCACAACAGTAGCGGTATCGATTCTCTCAAGATCAGGCCGCTGAGGACGACGCCGAACAGCGGGGAGAGAAAGGTGAAAGCCGACAGACGGCTCACGGAATAGTGATGAATCATCCAGAACCAGGAGAGGTAGCTGACGAAAGCAATGATCACCACCTGATAGAAGAAAGCTCCCGCAACAGGTGCGCTCAGCGCCACGGGGTCACCCCGCTGGAAAACCAGCCAGGCCAATCCCAGCACAGGGATGGAGAAGAAAAGCTGGGAGAACATGGTCTGGTAGTGCGTATGGCTCTCCGAGCCGGCCATCCTTTTGATGTAGAGCGTGGTGGCCGCCCAGCACAGTCCGCCCCCTACCTGCATCAGATCTCCCACCCAATACAGCGGACCCAGGGTGGTGGATCTCGCCCAAAACGCCGCGAGCAGACCGAAGAAGGCCACGACCAGGCCAGCGACCTTCGGCGCGTTGAGCCTGTCGCCCCGCAGGAGGAAATGGGCACCGATGGCCGTCCAGAAGGGCTGCAAATAGAAGAAGATAATGCCCCGCGAGGCATGGGTGAAGACCAGCCCCCAATAGAGAAAGACGAACTCCACTCCGAAGAGGAGGCCGATGAAGGCCGCATGCTTGAGGTCCTTACGCGGAACCAGCACCCCTTGTCCCTTGCTGCGGGCATAGACCCAGAGGAGCAAGGAGGCTATCCCAGAGCGACTGACCGCCGCCAGCAGCGGCGGGATGCCTTGGTTGCTGATCTTGATGCTGACCTGGTTGCCGCCCCACAAGAAGCACAGCCCCACCAGTGTCAGGCCTGCGCTCATAGGCACTGCCCCGGAGCCCTGACCGCCACCTTCGCTGTCCTTGGTCATCCCTGCACCTTCCTGCCCACGTGGCCCGTCGCTTGTCTCATCGGCGGTCCAAGCCCTCACCGACCATCACCCCAGCGCAGCCAGCCAAAACGCCGCCTCATCAGTCGCTCGAACAGCTTCCCGGGCCCTCCCGCCTGATCGCCCGCCTGCGGACACATGAGGCCATCCAGCACCTCAAAGAACGACCCGCTCCGGCCAAGGGTCTCGCTGCGAGACCCCCCACAGTTTGCCCACGTAGTCTATGGAGAACAGGTCCTCCAGGACGTGGAGCCAGTACGCCCCCTCGTCAGACAGGACCACTTCCTCCCCGTCGTCACGAAGCAGGCCAACCCACGATAGGGGCTTCAGGTACTTCCCGAAGACGGAGTCGAACTCCCGGCCGAACCTCTTCTGGAAGTCGCTCTTCCTGAACCTGGTCTCGTAGATCCTCCAGTAGAGCCACCCCGCCATCTGCATCCGCTCCGATAGCTCCACCGACAGGGCGATGGGCATCCTGCCCTGCTCCAGCGAGTTGATGTATTCATTCACATTGAAGGTGTTCAGATAGAAGATGTCCTTGAGATAGGACCCCGCGCTCGCACCAAGGCCGAGATAGAGAGGCACCGCGACGGAGCAGTACTTGGGCGCTCCCCGCCTGGTGAAGGCCCACACAGAGGTCCTCTCATAGCCC
>DATEXS010000156.1:0-3430 GCA_035256725.1 Anaerolineae bacterium | reverse complement strand
CCGCGGGCCTCTGCCGCCGTGTCAGTCTCAGCGAAGCGGTGTTTGCGTTTCAGGGACCCGGGGTATATGATTAGGACAACCGCGCGGGTTCCCCACAGCAGGCCCCTCGCGACAAGTTGGGAGAGTAACTGCATGCGTGTGCTGTTCATCGTGAAGCAGGTTGACTATGAGCCCCAGGGAATCCTGCATCTGTCGAGTGTGTTGAAGCAAGCCGGCCACGAGGTCAGACTCTGTATCGTCAATCAGGAGGATCCCATCGAGGCCGCAGAGGAGTTCCAACCGGGGATCGTGGGCTACAGCGTCACCACAGGCCTGCAAAAGTACTACCTGGACCTGAACAGACAGATCAAAGAGCGCTTCCAGGTCTTCTCCGTCTTCGGGGGGCCGCACCCCACTTTCTTCCCGGAGATGATCGAGGACGAGGGCGTGGATGGCATCTGCATCGGCGAGGGCGAGGGCGCCATGGTCGATCTGGCGCAGTCGCTGGCGAACGGCTCCCTCAAGCCCGATATCCGCAACTGGTGGTTCAAGGTCAACGGCGAGGTGGTCCGCAACCCAGTGCGGCCCTACATAGCGAACCTGGACGAGCTGCCCTATCCCGACCGCGAACTGGTCTACGGGCAGCACGGGCCTACGCGGAACAGCAAGATGAAGCACTTCTTCAGCGGGAGGGGGTGCCCCTACGAGTGCAGCTACTGTTTCAACCACGCGCTGTTCGAGATCTACAAAGGTCATGGCCAGCGTGTGCGCAAGCGAAGCGTGGACGTCGTCCTGGGGGAGATCGACGATGTGAGGGAGAAATACCCGCTGGCCTTCGTAGTCTTCCTGGACGACACCTTCACCATCCAGAGGGAGTGGATGGCCGAGTTCTCGGAGAAGTACCCCCAGCGTGTCGGCCTGCCCTTCTTCTGCAACGTGCGGGCCAACCTGGTCACCGAGGAGTTGGCGGAGCAGTTGCGCCGAGCGGGTTGCATCAGCGTGGGGATGGGGATCGAAACCGGCAACGACCGCCTCCGCAACGAGGTGCTGCGGCGCAACATGACCAAGGAGCAGATCGTCGGTGCCTGTGAGAAACTCAGCGAGGCGGGCATCAACGTTATGAGCACCAACATGGTGGGGTTGCCCACGGGAGGCCTGGAGGATGACCTGGAGACCCTGAGGCTCAACGTCAGGTGTCGCCCGGCCTTTGCCAACGCCTTCATCTTTCAGCCCTACCCCCGCACACAGCTTGGCGAGCTGGCGCGGCGCGAGGGGCTGGTGGAGGGCACCTTCGACGATATCTCTGTCTCAGCCTGGGACAGCTCGGTGCTGCGCTTTCCAGCGGGTGAGAAACGCCAGATAGAGAATTTGCAGAAGCTCTTTGCCGTCACCGTGGAGTGGCCCTGGCTGTTGCCGCTGGTACGCCGGATGTTGAGCTGGCCCAAGAACCGGATCTTCTGGCTGGTGCATAAGCTGTTCAAGGGATATACCATCGCCAGAAGGATCCATCCGGTACGTCTTTCCCCCAGGGAGTACTTCGAGGCCGTGGGTCATTTTATGAAACTGGACTGATTGGTCGGGGTCCTAGGCGTCGCCTTGTCGCCAGGGGGGCGGTGCGCCCAGACCAGGCTGTGGACTGAAGGCGCCGATCAGCGCCGGCAGGAGCGGAAACTGACACAACTTGAAGGGAGTGGCTGATGCAGGACAACCGGAAGGACGTGGCGGTCTTCATTGACTTCGAGAACATCTACATCTCGGTGCACAACAACTACGACGCTGACCCCAACTTCGAGTACGTGATGGACAAGTGCGCCGAGTACGGACGTATCACCAGCTCCAAGGCCTACGCCGACTGGTACCGGTACCCCAGAGTTACCAGCGCCCTCTACGCCCACGGCATCGAGCCGATGTACGTGCCCACCTACTACTACGAGCGGGACAAGTCCCATAGCGTCAGTACCATCAAGAACAGCGTGGACATCCACCTCTGCATTGATGCCATCAAGACCCTCTACGGCTACCCCAACATCGGTTGCTACATCCTGGTGACAGGCGATAGGGATTTTATCCCGGTGGTGAACACCATCCGTCAGTATGGCAAGTGGGTGGTGGTCATTGGCGTCGGAGGGGCCGCCTCCTCTCATCTGGCCCAGAGCGCGGACGAGTTTGTGCTCTACGAACACCTGCTGGACCTGGAGGAGAAGCAGGAGAAGGAGAAGGCGCCACCAGACATCTACGCCGCGCTGGTACAGGCCATCGATCTGGCGAGGCAGAGGGACAACATCTCCACCATGGCTACCCTGAAACTGCTGATGGTGGAGATCCTGGGTGGCTTCGACGAGGAGGAGCATCGGGATTCGAAGGGGAAACCCTTCACCAAGTTCAAGGACTTCGTCCGGGAGGCGGAGCGGCGGGGACTGGTGCAGATCTTCACCAGCGGCACCGTACACGAGGTGTTCCTGCCCAAAGAGGATCCCTACGCCCTCAGCCGGTTCGTGTCAGAGCCCGTCTCCGAGGAAGAGGGAGCCGAGGGCGGCGTCACCTCCAGGGAGTGGCGCATCTTTCGCGACATGATGGGCCAGTTCGATCAGCCCGTGCGCTTCGTACAGATCTTCAACGCCCTGCGTGGCTTGCGGAATGCCGAGGTCATCGACTTATCCAACGCCGAGATCAGAGACATGATCAAGACGGCCATCCACGAGGACCTGCTCACCCGCACCACGAGAGGGGCACACGGATTCTACAAGCTTGACCCTGGCTGCCCGCTGCCCTCGGGCGGATAGCCGGAGGTGGCTGCCGTCACGCTCTTGCTCGTGGCGGTCTTTGGGTACCTTCTGGGGTCTTTTCCCTCCGGAGTGGTCGTGGTCCGGTTCTGGAAGGGGCAGGACCTCCGCAAGATGGGCACAGGGCACACTGGAGGGAGAAACGTGCGGCGAGTGGCCGGGCTGGGACCCGCGATTCTCGCCGTTCTGGGCGATGCGGCCAAGGCCCTTCTGGCGGTCAAACTGGCGGAGATCCTGGGTCCGGCGTCCTGGGCGGTTCCGGTGGCGGCCACCACCGCCGTCGCCGGTCATTGCTGGCCCCTCTACACGGGCTTCCAGGGCGGCATGGGCCTGGGCAGCGCTGCCTTCATTCTTCTCTACTTGAGCCCTCTCTCGTTTCTGCTTCTGGTGCCCGCCTTCGGGGTCTGGTATATCCTCTTCCGCCATCAATATCGAGCTGCGGCAGCGACCGCTCTGTCAGCGCCCGTGTCCCTCTGGGCCACTGGGAACCCCCTGCCGGTGATCGCGGCGGGGATAGGCATGGGGCTGGTCATCGCCCTGCGGCACATCCCCAACCTAAGGTGAAACAGCGGGTCCCCGGCCATACTGACTGCGCAGAGGCGAGGGATAGGCCTACGAGTGGCCCAACTGGCGATTGTAGTATTCGAGGACGCCAACTGGCATGGGTT
>DATEXS010000155.1:0-14592 GCA_035256725.1 Anaerolineae bacterium | reverse complement strand
GGGAAAAGACCATGCATTACCTGGGAGTTGACGTAGGTAGTGTATCGGTCAAGTTTGCCCTCATTGACGAAGGCAAGAACGTCGTCGACACGCTCTACATGCGCAACCATGGTGTCATCCCTACAGTGAAGAAGGGGATGGCTGAGTTCAGAGAGCAACTCCCCTCGGACATCGAGGTGCGTGGCGTAGGCGTCACTGGGAGCGGAGCTGGTTTCTCCAAGGTGCTGGTCGGCGCCGACGTGCACAAGACGGAGATATTGGCCCACGCCATAGGCACGCTGCATTTCGTGCCGGAGGTCAGCGTCATCTTTGAGATCGGTGGTGAAGATTCCAAGGTCATCTTTCTGAGAAACGGGATCATCACCGGCTTCGAGATGAACAGGATATGCTCTGGCGGTGCCGGCGCTTTTCTCGATTCCTTGGCCGGCAGGCTAGACATACCCATCAGCTCTGTGGGAGAACTGGCCCTAAAGAGAAGAAACGACGTGAACATCGCCTCGCGCTGCACCGTGTTTGCCACCACTGACGCCGTACACAAACTCAACTCCGGCTACAGACTGGAGGACGTGCTGATGGGCGTGTGCAACGGCCTCGTACGCAACTATCTGGCCATGCTCTACCGCCGGGTCAGCCCGCCCCCCTACACGTTCCAGGGAGCCACGAGCAAGAACGTGGCTCTGAAACACGCGCTGGAACAGCAACTGGGGTCGGAAGTGATCGTTCCGCCCTATGCGGACTGCCTGGGCGCCATCGGCGCCGCCTTCCTGGCCCGAGACAATGGGACAGGTCCGACCCAGTTCAAGGGGTTCCAGCTAGCCGGCTTCGACTACCAGATCAGCTCTTTCATCTGCCCTGACTGCGAGAACCGCTGCGAGATCACCCAGATCATGCAGAGCGGTGAGCCTATCGCCAGCAGCGGCTCCCGCTGCGGCAAGCTGAACTTCTAACGAAGTTCGCAGTGAGGGCTCTGGCCCTTGAGCTGCGCCGAAGCGCACACTACGCACATGTGGCGCGGGTGCACATTCTCAGAAGACTAAGAGCGGCCCCTCGCTTAGCGCAAAGGGCCGCTTGCCAACTCCACGGCGACCGATGTTTACAGCGCCCGCAGGAACTCCGGTCGCAGTACAGACTCCCCCTCGGCCAGGGCCCGGTCGATGGTCAGCAGCAGCCGCTCCTTGTCCTGCGGGAGAGTCCCCGCCAGGGGGAGATAGTTGGAGGCGTGGTTGGTCCTGAACACGCAGTGGGACACGCCCTCGATGTGCTCAACGGTCACTCTGACCTCGCGAAGCATCTCCAGCGGCTCAGGAACAACGAATTCACCTGCGGTGACCAAGCGGTGCAACTCCGTACCGGGCACCACCATCAGGGTAAGGAGGGAGAAATACGCCGGGTCCATGGCGCTCACGCCCTTCCCCGTGTCTACCGCGTGCTGTCTCCACATGTCCACCCCACCCAGTCCCAGGATGGCGATGGCAGACACGCTCATGCCCAACGCCTGGGCCTTGCGGACGCCAGCGATGTTCTCCTGGGCTGTGACGCCCTTCTTGGCCCGCCTGAGCACCTCGTCGTTGCCGCTCTCCATCCCCAGGTAGATGATGGAGAGCTTTCTTTCCAATAGCTCTTTCAACTCCTGATCTGACTTGCGCAGGATGTCGTGGGCAATTCCATAGATGGCAACCCTCTCCAGTTGGGGAAACGCCTCGGCGAGCGCATCGAGGATAGGGATCAGCCTTCGGTTGCTGAGGACAAGGGCGTTACCATCGGCCAGGAAGACCCGGCGTGTGTCCGGCATGTATCGCCCAGCCATGGCGATGTCTTCCATTACCTCCTCGGCGGGTCGCACCTGGAAAGGCTTGTCTAGATAAGTGCAGCAGAAGATGCACTCGTTATGAGAGCACCCATAGGTGACCTGAAGGATATAGCTTCCCGCCTCACTGGGCGGCCGCACCACGGTTCCATAGTATCGCATTGTCTTTCCCCTAGATTAACAGTCGTTCCAGCACCCCGGTACGGAGGTGTGCAGGCTGGTGGGAGGCCCATCTCCCTGTGTGGGACAAGACCCGGACAAAGCAAAGAGCCCCTTTGCAGGGGCCCCTTGCCTGGCACCCTAGCTCTCACCTCGGAGGTGCGCCAGGGTGCTGCTACTTCTACATTCGTCCATTGGCATCACCTCCTTTGCGTAAAATGGCCACAATCTACGTACTTGCCGCGCTCACCAATCACCGCCAACCTGTCCGTACGCCCGCGCGGTCGCCGGCCTCTCGGCGCGGCCGGCTGACAGTATTATGCACTGAACCCTCAGCTTTGTCAAGCGGCACTGGGGGTGGGCGAAAAGTAGGGGCGAGCCCACAGTTCGCCGCTAGGGGCCTCGCTTGACAAAAAGCGCAGAAGCGAATAAAATATAATATCGAATATCGGGGCACCCTCAGCGAAGAAGGGAAATCACCCGTGCCAATGTCCGCCAGTGTTCGTTCCTCCGTCATTCCCCTCCGGAACGTCCATGAAGCCGTTGTAGACGGCATTCGAGACCTGATTCTCCACGGCCAACTGAAGCCCGGCGACTGGTTGCGCCAGGATGAGCTAGCTGCAGCGTTTGGGGTGAGCACCATGCCAGTCCGCGAGGCCCTGCGCCAGTTGCAGACAGAAGGTCTGGTGACCTTGCACCGCCGTCGGGGCGCAGCAGTTGCCAGTCTTTCCGCCTCCGAGTGCGAAGAAATCTATGGTGTCCGAGAGGCTCTGGAGAGTCTGGCCGTTCGTTGGGCAGCGCAGAACCTCGGGCGCATCCCCATCGAACGCCTGGCCCTCCTGTTGGGTGAAATCGAGGCAGCCGAAGCACGTTTTGATGACATCGAACGGCGCCTGGACCTTGTGCGGGAGTTCTTCTTCACCATCTTCCGGGCAAGCGAAAAAGAGCACCTGCTGCGCATGCTCTCCAGCCTCTGGGATCTCTCGAACCAGTACCGTCGCTACTTCTCCTCACGCCCTGAGCTTGTTCCACAGCGAGTGGCCAAGTATCGCAGGTTGTATCAAGCTTGCCGGGCTGGTGATGCAGAAGGCCTCATCGCTGTTTTCCGTGACATATGGGCCGTACGGGAACCTACACTTGTTCCACTTCTACGGGAAGAAGACGCCAAAGAGCCCAGACAGCAACCGCCTGGGAATCCAGAATAGCTCTTTGTTGCTGATGGTGCCGAACCATAAGGACTGGACCTCGGCGTTCACTTGGGGAGCCTGTATGTCTTACTCTGGGCAGTCCCTGAGATGTCTCGCTTACTCCGGAGGAGCTCTACATCCGCCCGGTGCGTCGCCAGGAGGACAATGGCCGGTGGTGAACCGGCGGTCGACCGAAAAGAAGATCTCCTGTGATGCCGTGGTGGAAGCTGTCACGGCCATGATCCGCCTCAACCACAGTCCTCCTTCTATGGCCTACGTGACGTGCCTTGAGAATACCGGGAAGGAGGCGCCCAATATCCTCAGCAGCGAAGCAAGACGGGTAGGGCACAGGGATCTGATGTGTGAGTCTGCTGCGCCACAGGGCAACTGACCATGGGGGCAGGCTCGTTTCGGAAGGGAAGGTTGTTCTTACCTAGGGAAACCGACTGATCAGGGGAGAGGACGGCGCTTCATAGGAGAAGGAAACCAGTGAAGACTAACGGACAAGTCCGACTGCGGATCGACAACCTCTCGCTCAGCTTTGGCGGTGTCCAGGCCCTTGACCACGTGAGCATGGAGATCAGGGACGACGAGATCCTGGCGATCATCGGACCCAATGGTGCCGGCAAGACTGCCCTTCTCAACTGTATAAACGGCTTCTACAAACCTCAGGCTGGCGAGATATGGTTCGACGGGCAGAGGATCATGCGAATGCGCCCGGACAGGTTGGCCAGGCTCCGGATCGCCAGAACGTTTCAGAACATAGAGCTGTTCGCGGGGCTGAGCACGCAAGACAACATTATGGCTGCCCGCCACGTTCTGATGAAGCAGAACTTCATCGCTGGTGCGCTGTACTTTGGCTGGGCACAGAGGGAGGAGATCGAGCACCGCAGGACTGTGGAGGAGATCATCGACTTCCTGGAGATGGGGCCCATCAGGAAGACGGTAGTCGCCGTTTTGCCCTATGGATTGCGAAAGAGGGTAGAACTGGGCAGAGCACTCGCTCTGGAGCCGAAAGTGCTACTGCTCGACGAGCCTATGGCGGGCATGAACCTGGAGGAGAAGGAGGACATCGCCCGATTCATCATCGACGTATTCGAAGGTCAGGGAACAACGTATCCCCATACTCCCGTTCTGAGAGATGGGATCAGTTGTATCGTGCTTGTCGAACATGACATGGGAGTAGTCATGGACATCGCAGATAGGATCGTCGTTCTCGATTTCGGACGCAAGATCGCCGAGGGCTCCCCTGCTGAGATCAGGAGTAACCCCGAGGTGATAAGTGCTTACTTGGGTCCCGAAAAATAGCGATTTGAAGCTACGGTGGCTGCGCATCAGTGGCGAGTGCTGTGGGTGATCGTAACGTGCCGCAGTTGCACCACACTGCGGACGGACGAGGGCTCAGCAGAGTAGGGTAGACAGAATGCTGCAAGTGAACAACATCGAAGTCGTCTACATGAATGTCATCCGTGTGCTGCAAGGAGTCTCGCTAGAGGTGGGAGACGGCAAGATCGTTGCTCTCCTCGGGGCCAATGGCGGGGGCAAGACTACCACACTGAAGGCCATATCGGGGCTGCTGAAGACTGAACAGGGAGAGGTAACCGAAGGCAGTATAGAGTTTGATGGCATGAGGATAGACAAGCATGGTCCCGAGGACATCGCAGCCATGGGCATAAGCCAGGTCATGGAGGGCCGGAGGGTCCTTGAGCACCTAAGTGTCGAGGAGAATCTACTCGTAGGTGCTTACCGCCGCAAGGACCGGGCCGCGATCAAGCCGGATGTGGAGATGGTCTTCGAGTACTTCCCCAAGATAAAAGACCTTCGCCGCCAGACGAGCGGCTACCTATCCGGCGGTGAACAGCAGATGTTAGTGATAGGACGGGCACTAATGGCCCGTCCTGGGCTTATGCTGCTGGATGAACCTTCACTCGGTCTCGCTCCACTGCTGGTGCGGGAGATCTATGAGATCATCCACAGAATCAACGCCGAGCAAGAGATGTCAATACTATTGGTGGAGCAAAACGTGAGGGCCGCCCTGGGTATCGCTGACCATGGTTACGTCATGGAGAATGGCAGGATAGTCTTGGCTGGCCCGGCGGAGAGTCTGAGGGACAACGAGGACGTCAAGGAGTTCTACATGGGGCTGTCGGCCATCGGCTCCAGAAAGAGCTATCGTGAAGTCAAGCACTACCGCCGAAGGAAGAGGTGGCTTGCTTAGCAGAGGGGCACGTGGAGATGACTTCCGGGACAGAGCAAGGTCATAGGGACAAGGGCGAGACCTGGCCGAAGACGCTCCAGCACAACTACCAGCTATTCGGGGATAGCCGCATAGCAATGCGCCATAAGCACCATGGTATCTGGCAGCCGCATACTTGGAGGGACTACTACCTTGGTGCCAAGTACCTGGCGCTCGGTCTGCTGTCCATCGGCTTCGAACCTGGGGACAAGGTGCTCATCATCGGGGACAATGCGCCCGAGTGGTACCATGCTGAGTTGGCTACACAGGCCAATCGCGGGGCCTCGGTGGGTCTATACTCAGAGTTGAGCCCAGCCGAAATAAGATACATCGCCCAAGACTCTGAGGCTAGATTCGCTGTAGTGCAGGATCAAGAACAGGTGGACAAGTTCCTCCAGATCGAGGACGAGTTACCCCTACTCGAAAAGGTCATTTACTGGAGCTACAAGGGGCTGGCCCACTATGACGACCCTATTCTGATGGGATACGGAGAGCTGTTACAGCTCGGGGAGGACTATGAAGAGCAACACCCCGGACTTTTTGAGCAGAATGTGGAGGCGGGCAGACCTGATGATATCTGCGCGATTGTCTACACCTCAGGGACCACTGGTGATGCTCCCAAGGGCGCTGTCCACAGCCACAGGACTCTGCGGGCAAATGCCGATTATCTCTTGCATCTGGACCCGTGGCTAGAGAATGACAGCATTGTCCCGTACCTGCCACCTGCCTGGATGACCGAGCAATGCTTTGGAATTGGATGTCACCTGCTGGCAGCGTGCATTCTGAATTTCGCTGAGGGGCCGGAAACCCAGCAGCAGGATGCCAGGGAAATAGGACCCAGCATACTCTACCACGGGGCTCGGCACTGGGAGAATCAGGCGGCCATGGTTCAGGCGCGGATCCGAGGCTCCGATGCCTTGAAGAGGTTTGCCTTCCACGCCCTGATGCCCATTGGCTACAGGATGGCTGATGCGCAGATAGGGAAGGAGAGACCAGGCCTGCTAGGGAGAATGCTCTATGCTTTGGCCAACGTGATTCTGTTCAGACCCCTAAAGGACATACTTGGTCTCTCCAACGCCAGGGTCTGTTACGCCACCGAGACGATGCTGAGTCCGGATGCCTTCAGGTTCTACCATGCTCTCAACCTCCCTCTGAAGAGTCTCTACGGGTCCGCAGAGGGCGGTGCCATAGCTGGCCCCGAGACCGATGATATACGCATTGAGACGGTAGGCCTGGTTCACGAGGGAGTGGAGGTCAGAATCACCGACGACGGTGAACTCCTTTGCCGGCATCCCGGCACTTTCCTTGGCTACTACAAGGACCCGGAAAGGACCGCTGGGGTGCTCATAGACGGGTGGTTCTCCAGTGGAGACAGCGGTTTCGTCGACGAAGATGGTCACCTGGTCCTCTTGGATAGGTTGGATGACATCACTGAGCTGACTAGTGGCGACAAGCTGGCTCCCCAGTCTATCGAAAGCCGGCTGCGATTCAGCCCCTTCATCAAGGATGCCTGGGTTCTGGCTGGCCCGGAGGGCGCCTACGTTTCGGCAATCATTATCATTGACTACGACAGCGTGGGTAGGTGGGCCGGACAAAGGAAGATGTCCTATGCCACCTTCACTGAGCTTTCCCAGCGGCCAGAGGTCTACGAACTGGTGAGGGCGGACATTGAGAGAGTGAACCTAGGTCTACTGCCAGGCGTCAGGATCAAGAAGTACGTCAACCTGCACAAGGAGTTGGACCCTGATGAAGGCGAGCTGACCAGAACGAGGAAGCTGAGACGGGCATTCATGGAGGAGCGTTACCGCGAGCTTGTCGCCGCCATCTACAGTGATCAGACGGAGGTGCCCGTGGAAGCCGAGGTCAGGTACCGGGACGGGCGGATGCGAGCCACAGAGACCACGATTGGCATCGAGTCCGTGGAGGAGGTTGGCCCATGACCTTCTTTCTGCAACTGGTGATAACCGGCTTCGCCCTCGGCATGGTCTATGCCCTGATCGCCATAGGTTTCGTCATCATTCTCAAGTGCTCTGAGGCGTTCAATATCGCCCAGGGACACTTCGTGATGATTGGCGGCTACCTGGGCTACACGTTCCTGGTGACTTTCGGACTACCCGTATGGGCTAGCTTCATGGCAGCGATAATAGTAGCCATCATCATGGGCCTGCTCTTAGAACGACTGGCTCTACGCCCTCTGGTAGGGCAACCAGTCCTGGCAGTGGTAATGATGACCATAGCCCTATCCACTGTGCTGGACGGAGTGGCGACCTTGGTCTGGGGTGGGGAGTACAAGACGTACCACGGAGTTCTGCCAACCATAAACCTTCAGCTTGGCGAGCTATCCATCCCCTCAGAGACGACGATTGCCATGATCGTCTCCGTTGTTGCAGTGGCCGCACTCATGCTTCTGTTCCGCTACACAAAAATCGGACTGGCCATGAGGGCTACCGCCGATGATGAGCAGGTGGTGCAAAGCGTTGGTATCAGGGTGACTTCGGTCTATGCCCTCTCCTGGGTCATCGCCTGTGTCCTTGGTGTGGTCGGCGGCATTCTCCTCGGCGGGGTTTCTGGGGTGAAGATAGAGATGGCGCAGATCGGAATCAAAGCATTTGCCGTCGTGCTGCTGGGAGGGGTGAATTCCATCGTAGGAGCCATTGTAGCCGGGATAATACTAGGGATCCTGGAGAATGTAGCTGCTGGGTATCTGGACCCGCTGCTGCCTGGTGGTGGACTGGCCAGTGTGTTCCCGTTCATGGTCATGATCGTCGTACTGATCTTCAGGCCCTACGGTCTATTTGGCCTTGAGAGAATAGAGAGGATCTGACGGATGAGTCCGCCCTGCGGAGTCTTTGCACAGAACTATGCGCAGGATATGGGTGTCCTGCGCACCAAAACCCAGTGGCTGATGCTGTTGGCCTTCCTCGTCTTTCTGGCCGCCTGCCCGCTGTTCTTCAGTGACAGGGTACTGACGATAATGACCATCATCGGCATCACCATTGTCAGCGTCCACGGGCTGAACATCCTGACCGGATACTGTGGTCAGATCTCCATAGGGCATGCGGGCTTCATGGCAGTGGGTGCCTATACCTCGGGAATCCTGACCGCCAAGCTGGGGGTGCCGTTTTTGGTGGCGCTACCCTGCGCCGCCCTGGCTGCGGGGGTGGTAGGACTGATCTTCGGCCTACCATCACTCAAGATCAAAGGCTTCTATTTGATTATGGCGACCATAGCTGCCCAGTTCATCATCATCTGGCTCATAATCCAGTTGCGCAGTATCACTGGTGGCCCTGATGGCTTATCCGTGCCCAGGCCTGAGATAGGTGGCTTTGTGTTCAGGTCCAAGACTAGCTACTTCTACCTGGTCATGACCACCGCCTGCCTGGCCACCTTCCTGGCCCAGAACATCGTGAGGACCAGGGCGGGCAGAGCCTTCGTCGCTATCAGAGACAATGACTTGGCTGCCGAGGTCATGGGGATCAATCTGTGGGCCTACAAGCTGCTGGCATTCTTCATCGGCTGCGTCTACGCCGGTGTAGCTGGCTCACTGCTGGTTCACTACTTCGCTTTCGCTACCCTTGATCAGTTTCCCTTCATGAACTCGGTATGGTATCTGGGCATGCTCATTGTCGGTGGCATGGGCAGCATCCCGGGCGCCATCTTGGGGGCCGCATCTCTCAAGCTGCTAGATGAGCTGGTCACTATCGTTGGCCCGGTCCTCTCTGCCGTGGTCGCTGCCCAGGCGGCGGCCTCACTGGCCCTCATCAGCCGGGGAGTGGTGATTATGCTCTTCCTGATCTTTGAGCCCAGGGGGCTGGCTCACCGCTGGGAGATGATCAAGGGATACTACAGGCTATGGCCTTTCTCACACTAGGAGTACGGTGGACGAGCTCGCGGCATCCTGCGGGGCATCTTCGCAGAGGCCAGGGAAGGAGGTGATCGGGCCCGGTACGAGTGTCCTTGATGGGTATTCCGTTCCGCTTCTCCAACAAGGGGTGGGCTCCCGGCATGGATTCATCATAAACGAAAGAGGATAGGAGGACAAAGAGGTGAAAGCGAAACTTGGCACAATACTGATCGCGGTCCTGTTGCTGTCAATGGTAGCTAGCGGCTGCGCCACACCGGCACCGGAGCCGACCCCTGCTGTCGGCGAGACTCCGATGCCGACAACACCGCCACCCACCCCAACCACACCGCCACCGACGGTGCTGTATGTCGGCGGCGCCATGGCGCTCACGGGTGCCTATGCTGAGGATACGGCCGCGGTTCTGGCTGCCTATGAAGACTATGTGCAGTACGTGAACGAGACGAGAATGCTGGCTCCCTGGCGAGAGGAGAAATTCCCTGACGATGTGACCCTGGAGCTGCTCTGGCGGGATGATGAGCTCAACGTAGAGAAGGCTTTGACCATCTACGAGGAGCTGAAGGGCATGGGAATGCTGGTCTACAGGATAGGCGGGTCACCTCAAGCGCTGGCGCTGAAGGACCTGCTGAATGAGGACCGCATGGGCGCACCGAGTATGGCCACCGGTCCCTATCTGCTGTCCCCGCCACAGACTGTCCTCACCAGTTATCCAATCTACACCGACAGCATGGCAGCGGTCGCCGAGTGGTTCTTGGAGACGTGGGAGGAAAGCAGGGCACCAAGAGTTGCCATCCTCACCGCCGACAACGCCATGGGCCGGTCCATTGAGATACCTGAGTTTCAGGCATATCTCACCGAGCTCGGATATGAGTTCGTGGGCACCCAGTATGTACCGCTGGTACCTACCGCCCCACCCACGACCCAACTCTTATGGCTCAAGGACAACAACGTTGATCTTACACTGGGGGTCATGATCAACCCCGGCTCACAGCCAACCATCAAGGAAGCGGTCAGGCTGGATATGGGGCCCCATCTGGGCTATAAGATCACGTTTGCCTGCGCCACGCCGAGCCACCTTCAGGTGTTCCTGCCGGCTATGGGCGACCTGGGTGAGGGTTTTGTGGTCGGTGGTGGCTACGCGTCTTGGGATGACACCGGCCCTGGGATGCAGTTCGTCAACGAATTGCAGGAGACCTATCGCCCCGACAACCCAGCTACCCACATCATGTACATTCACGGCGTCATTGAGGCCATGATCCAGGTTGAGGCCCTAAGGCTGGCCATGGAGCAGGTGCCTGCGGATGAGCTCACGCCGGTCGATGTGCTGGAGTACGGCTTCTACGCGATCAAAGACCTGGACACCGGTGGCTTGGCTAGTACGCCGCTGACCTTTGGTCCAGGCGATGTGGAGGGTATGGAGGAGGTGCGTGTTCAGCAGATACAGAATGGGGAGATTGTAGAAGTGGGCACCTGGCCACTTCGCCACATTTATAAGCACCTGTGAGTCCTGCGCCGGGGGCTCCGAATCTGGAGCCCCCGGCATCTCCCCCGATCTTCCGGCCTCCGCCGGTTCCACATGTACTCGAGCGTGGGTGCTTCCTCGCATGGATCGTGTACGCTGTACGCTATATACGCATATTGCACACAGTGCCTTTCCGTCCTGGGCACGGCGCTACGCACTGGCACATCGGGCAGGAACGAGGATATCATCGGGCAATGCTTGCCAGCGAGAATGCCCAGGACAACAAGCCTGCAGCTCCCAGTCCAGGAGTGGAGGGAGGTCAGAATGAGCCTCGCCGCGAGCGATCTGGCCATATTGGACAAGTTTCAGTTTGACGTACAGCCAGTCGCAGTCAAGTTTCTGGTCGAGCGGCCAGACGCGATTGACAGACTGGGCGAGAACATCGCTTTGTGCGAAATGCTCAAGCGCGCGACAGATGGGGACGCCTTCTATGCTGACGTAGACAATCATACGTGCCCGGCAGGAGCCTACGTGCTAGGGCAGGCAGAGGCCACGGAACCATTTGTGAGTGGGCAGTTTGGAGCCGGACTGAAGATCTTCGAGGGGCCGCGGGCAGCGAGCAGGCTATACCTGTACATTCCCACGATCCGCAGAGGTGTCGTTAACTACGTTGTCTTTTCGCCATTGGATGAGCTCTCGTTCGACCCAGATGTGCTGATCCTCCTGGCCAATACCAGCCAAGCGGAGATCCTGCTCAGGGCCATGAGCTATAGAACGGGGCAGATGTGGTCGAGCAAGTTCTCCAGTGCCATAGGCTGCGCATGGATTCTCGTTCATCCATACCTGACCGGAGAACTCAACTACGTCACTACCGGTCTTGGGCACGGGCTAAGGCGCAGAAAGCTATTCCCGGAAGGCCTCCAACTGATCTCGATTCCTTCTGATATCCTGTCTTCCATGCTTCAGACGTTGCGGGAGATGCCGTGGGTTCTTCCTGCCTATGAACCGGACGGACCAGAGTTTGTCCAGCGGCTTCTGGTTGAGTTGGGCCTTGCCCGGCCGGGGCAATCGAAAGCCGTGTCGGGAAAGTAGCGGGTAACCATCTGGGAGCAATGGTCTGTGTTGATGCCCACTCCCTGTGGACGGCAACCTTTTACCCGACCTGGCCTGGGCCTGAATCCCCCTGTCCTTGACCCTCGGTCTGAGTCCGCTGGGCAGGGCGACATCAACGACGTTCGCGGACCGAAGATTACAGCCCGGTCACCTGGACCAGCAGTAAAGTCTCGTCCGGCGATGGCCGCTACTAAGCACCTCTTTTCGACGGGTGGTGAGTGTGATCGACTTCAGCCTGAGCGAGGAACAACAGGCCCTGCGTGACCTGGCTAGAGACTTCGCGCAGAGAGAGATCGCGCCTCTGGCGGCCGAGCTGGACCGCGAGCAGCGGTACCCTCAGGAGATCGTGGAGAGGTATTTCGAACTTGGGCTGCTCCACTACGGTGTGCCCAAAGAATACGGCGGCGGCGGGCTCGGCAGTCTCGAGGGTTGTCTTGTCGCCGAGGAGTTGGCCGCAGGCAGCGGTGGCGTGGAGGTCGGTCTATACGGGAACATCCTGGGTCTGCTGCCTCTGCTGATCGCTGGCAGCGACGAGTTGAAGGAAGAGCTCCTGCCAAGGCACTGCTCGGGTCCCAATCAGTCCGCCCTTTGCGTCACCGAGGCGGGGGCTGGCTCCGACGTGGGATCCATACGCACTAGGGCCTGCCGTGATGGGGGCGAATACGTGATCGATGGGACCAAGCGCTTCATCACGAACGGTGGAGTGGCAAGTCTCTATACGGTGATTGCCAAGGAGGATCCCGACCTTGGGAACAGGGGCCTGTCGGCCTTCGTGGTGCCCGCAGACACGCCAGGACTCTCTCACGGCAGGAAAGAGGACAAGCTGGGCCAACGCTCGTCCGACACCTGTGAGGTGATCTTCGAGGAGGTCCGCATCCCAGCCCGATACCTCCTGGGCAGAGGTCGAGACGGCTTCAAGATCACCATGAGGACGCTGGATTCCTCCCGACCTGTGGTCGGATCTCAGGCGGTGGGCATTTGCCGGGCGGCACTGGAGGCAGCAGTTGCCTACGTCAATCAGAGCACGGCTTCCAGACAGGGTGGCAAGCCGCCTCAGGGGACTCAACTGATGCTGGCTGACATGGCCATCAAAGTCCAGGCTGCGCGCTGGCTCTGCTGGCACGCGGCTTGGCTCGGAGATCACGGCCATCGCAACACCCAGCAATCGGCAATGGCCAAGTGCTTTGCAGGCGACATTGCAGTGGAGGTGACCAGTGCCGCGGTGCAGTTGCTGGGGGTTGATGGGTATACCGCCAGATACCCTGTGGAGAGATACCTGCGCGACGCGCGGGCGTATTCAATCTTCGAGGGGACTGCGGAAATCCAGCGCTTGGTGATCGCGCGAGAACTCCTCCTCTAGCACACGTATGGCCGGATATCTCTCGGGGGCCCCCGTGGAGTGCTGTGGGAGCCAAGGGTGGACAGAAGCGTTGAGGAGAGGCCCAGCCCGGCTCAATCGCAGACCGCCAGAGTGCTAACACTCGGCCCGCGTCTCTCGACGGTCATATGCTCACTACCATGACATAGGGGAGGAAAAGCAGTGAACGTTGCTGTCAATCTGGATCATGCCGCCTTTCACTTCCCCGGTCACACTGCGGTTATCGACGGGGACAGAAGCGTCAGCTATCTTGAATTCAATGAAGATGCCAATCGAATCGCTTCAGCCCTGGTCGGTCGCGGGATCCAACCTGGCGATCATGTGGCCCTCTGCGCTCCGAATTCCTATGCCTGGCTGGTCTTCTACTTTGGCGCCCTCAAGGCTGGCGCGGTGGCGGTGACCTTCTCGCACCTGCTGATGAAAGACGAACTGACCAGAACCCTGGCAGATTGTCAGCCCAAGATCCTGTTCACCGTGGATGAGAAGCTGGAGCATCTGGAGGACTACCGCGAACGGCCGTATCCAGAGTTGGTGGTCTGTGATCATGGGAACATCTCCTACGTCCGTCTGGCCGAAAAAGGCTCACCGAGTTTCCGGACTGTCGATCGAGATCGGCAGGACACCGCAGCCATCCTCTACACGGGCGGAACGACCGGTGTCCCCAAAGGGGCCCTGCTGACCCACCAGAACATCCAGGCCTCAGTTTTCAACGTCGCGCACTATGAACGGTCCACCCCGGATGATCGAGCATTGTGTTTCCTCCCCTTGAACCACGTGTTCGCCCAAATCCACATTGTGGGCGCCACCGTCTTCAGCGGCGGGGGGCTGGTCCTTCAGCCCGCTTTCGATTTGGAGGAGGCCTTGGAGGCCGTCGATCGACATCGTGTGACCAAGTTACTCGCGGTGCCGACCATCTACATCCGATTATTGAGATTGCCGGACCTTCGGGAGAGGATTACCCCCGTTCGGTACTCTTTCTCCGCTGCGGCCAGCATGGCTGCTGAAGTCGTGCGGCAGTGGAAAGACGAGACCGGACTGGATATCTACGAATCCTACGGCATGACCGAAAGTGCTTCCATGGTCACCTACAACCACTACTATCGGCACGTCATCGGATCTGTGGGCACTCCGGTGAGTGTGGTGGAAGTCGAGATTCGGGACCCGCAGGGGAATAGGCTGGAGCAGGGCGAGCGGGGGGAGATTTGCATCCGAGGGCCTAACATCACCAAGGGGTATCTGAACAACCCTGAAGAGACCGCATCGGCCTTCTGGGGCGATTGGTTTCGTTCCGGTGACATTGGGGTAATGGACGAGGATGGCTACCTGTACATCGTGGACCGGTTGAAGGACATGATCATCACCGGCGGCGAGAACGTCTATCCGCGGGA
>DATEXS010000154.1:0-2627 GCA_035256725.1 Anaerolineae bacterium | reverse complement strand
AAGCTCCGGCACGGCGATTCCAATACCATGATGGCCGAAGGCGGGATCCAGGCTGCCTCAAAGAGAGAGAAGGATTCCCCGTACTATCACTACCTGGATGTGCTAGGGGGCGGGCATTTCAAAAACGACCCGGACATTGTGTCCGCTTTTGTCAAGCAGGCTCCCGACGCCCTTCAGTGGCTGGAGAGCCTGGGGGTCCTGTTCTCCAAGTTTCCCGACGGCCGGCTGGGGGCCATGCACGGAGGCGGGACCTGCCGCAAGAGGATGCACTACTGCGCCGACCTCAGCGGCATGGAAATCATGCGCACCGTGCGCGACGAAGCCTGTAACCGGCCCAACATCAAAGTCCTGGAGTTCTCTCCGGCGGTGGAGCTTATCCTCAACGAACACGGCCAGTGCGCCGGCGCGGTGCTCTACAACATGGAGACAGAGGAGTATCTTGTCGCCAGAGCTAAGGCGGTGATTATGGCCACGGGTGGTTCCGGCAGGCTCCACGTCCAGGGTTTTATGACCACCAATCATTACGGCGCCACTGCCGACGGCATTGTCCTGGGCTACAGGGCAGGTGTGCCTCTGTCCTTCCTGCACACCGTTCAATATCATCCCACGGGCGTTGTCTTCCCCGAGCAGATAGAAGGGTGGCTCATTACCGAGAGGTTCCGGTCGGAGGGGTCGGACGTTTTGAATGTCGACGGGGAGAAATTCGTCAATGAGCGCGAGCCCCGGGATGTGGAATCGGCCCGGTTTATCAAGGAATGCCTGGACGGTAAGGGTGTTCCCACTCCTACCGGGAAGGTAGGGGTCTGGCTCGATTCCCCCATGCTCGATATCCTCCACGGCGAGGGGAGGGTGCGGACCGCCTTTGTGGGTAAATGGAAGGTCTATGACCGCCTGGGGATCGATATATCGAGGGCGCCCATGCTGGTCTATCCCACGCTCCATTATCAGAATGGAGGGCTCAAGGACAATGCCGAGTGTGAGACCGTCCTGCCCGGGCTTTACGTTGCCGGGGAGGTGACCGGCGGGTTGCACGGAGAAAACAGGCTGATGGGCAACTCACTCATGGATATTGTAGTATTCGGCAGGGTTGCCGGCAGAAGTGCTGCCATATTCGCCAGGGAGAAGGCGAAAGACGGAGAGCTGACCTTGAAGCACGTGAAGGCGTATCACAAAGAGCTCAAGGAGGCCGGGATCAAGACCGATAGGGTAGCCCCGATGCTCCTTCCTGATTACACCACGGCCGAGGTGAAGGAAAAGCAACTTACCGTTAGCTACCTTGGGACGTTGAGGTAATGGACAATCCTCCTCTCCCTTGAAGGGAGAGGGCTAGGCCTGCCCGCCGAACAAGTTCTTTGGCAGGCGGGGGAGTTATGAACGTAGTTCGAGGCTTTAGCCCCGTGCTGCGTGACCGCGAAGGGTTGCACGTTCAGGAATGTAGTGCGAGGCTTAAGCCTCGTGCTGGTACAACAAGAGAGGTGAAAGCTATGGCAAAGAAAATCACGCTTCCGTTAAACGACGAAATCTTGAAAGACCTCAAAGCCGGGGACAATCTCCTGCTCACCGGCGTCATCTACGCTGCCCGCGACGCCGCTCACAAGAAGATGGTCGAGGGTCTCGACCAGGGGAAAGCTCTGCCCTTTGATATAAAAGGCGCGGCCGTGTACTACATGGGGCCCAGCCCGGCACGCCCGGGTAGGGTCATCGGCTCGGCCGGTCCCACTACCAGCGGCAGGATGGATGCCTATGCCCCGCGCCTGATCGCCGAAGGACTCAAGGGAATGATCGGCAAGGGCCTGCGGTCCAAAGCTGTGAAAGATGCCATGGTCAAGCACAAGGCGGTCTACCTGGGGGCAATCGGTGGTGCCGGCGCCATAATCTCCAGGAGCATCAAGAAATCGGACCTGGTGGCCTACGAAGAGCTTGGTGCTGAAGCCTTACGGCGCCTGGAGGTGGAGGACTTTCCCGTCACGGTCATAAACGACATCCACGGCGGCGACCTCTACGAAGAAGGCAAAGCCAGATACCAGGTCAAAGCCTCCTGAGCAAACGTTTCAGGTGCCGGGGTACCATTGACTTATCACCGTACGCGGCGCGATTTGTCGGGGACAGCCTAATACAACGTAGTCTGCTCTCACTGACCCAACTGGCGTCAGGGAGCTTCTATATGGCGCCTGCGAGCGCTGCGTAGCCGAATGCCAGGGCCAGGTAGGCAGCATTCGCAGCCAGCACGACCACGATGTACGCCCACGCCGCCCGCCCCCCGGAGACACCAAGTTCACGCCGCTGCCTCCTGACAAAAAGCAGAATGCTGGGCACGCCAAACAGTGCGACTAATATCAGCAGCCCTGCTACTGTCAGACCAGCCACAAAGCCGGCCGTACCTAAGAAGAATCCTGTAAAGTATGCCAGAAGGAAAGCGCCGCCAGTCAGGGCCGCGACCGCTAGCACTACACCAATGTTTATTCCCAGGTAGGAGAGGGAGTCCTGCCATAACCTGGAGTCGCGCCAGCGGTATTCCGTTCCCAGCATGCGGGGCATACAGTAGCGCCACGCTGCTACCCATAGCAGCAGCGC
The DNA here is from genome assembly GCA_035256725.1 of Anaerolineae bacterium. Taxonomy (GTDB): domain Bacteria; phylum Chloroflexota; class Anaerolineae; order UBA7937; family B3-Chlor; genus JAUVXJ01. The sequence continues at coordinate 53 of DATEXS010000154.1, read as the reverse complement.
TATCAACAGCTCGAGCAGAATGGTTGGGACTGTTCCCAACCCTGCTAATGACC
>DATEXS010000153.1:0-16640 GCA_035256725.1 Anaerolineae bacterium | reverse complement strand
CAGCACGGGGTTCGGATCAAAGCCCGGATGACTGACCATGGCCAGGATGGCGCCAGAGCGGGGCTGCATCACGATTATTGTCCCTCTCTCACCCCCAAATTCAGCCAGGGCTCTCGCCAACTCGTCCTCGGCCAGACCCTGAATGGTGCGATCGAGCGTCAGTACTACGTCTGTCCCGTCTCTGGGCAGGATCACGCTGCTGGAACCGATGCTGATGCTAAGGTCCAGGGCATCGCCGGACCCGCCCCACGACCCTGCCTGTCCTCGCAGCTCTTGATTGTACGACTCCTCGACGCCGTAGAAGGCATTGTAGTCAACTTCGTGGCCATAGGTCACGAAGCCGAGCAGGTGGCAGGCCAACTCCTTCTCCGGATAGACCCTTCGCCTCGCCGAGCTGATCCCCAACGCGCCAGTTCCCCAGTCGTCCTTGATGACTTGCACCTCTCTGGCCACGGCCAATGGTGTGTCCCAGCGCAGTGGCACGGAGGGCTGATCCGTGCGGGAGAGCAGGCTGGCCAGGGCCTCCTCATCCATGTTCAGCACCGGAGAGAGGTCCGCTGCTAACCCGTGAGGGTCCCGAATGTCCCTAGGAGTGGCGTACACCTCGAACTCGTACTCGTCCAGAGCCAGGACAAAGCCGTTTCGGTCCAGGATCATGCCGCGCAGGGCGGGAATGGGGACGTCTACGAGCTGCCATCGCTGCCCAACGTCTCGAAGGTCGGCATGGCGCAGCACCTGCCAGTAGAAGAGACGGCCAGCCAGGATGAGTGCGCCCGCCACAGTGGCTACCCATACCACCATCAGTCGTATTTTGGATCCGCGGCCTTGCCAATCAGACTCGATCATCAGTTCGCCCCAGCTGCCCCATCAGAACGGCGCCCCTTACCTGGGACTTGCCGCACGCGATTCGTTTGCCGTGGGGATGGGCCAGCGCGTTGTGTTGCTCCACGACTCGAATTGGATCACCAACTCCTCCCACCATTCGTGGGACTCCGATGGGCCGGAGGCCATGGCGGCCTCCCAGGCGGTGTCGGATGGCTCACGGCCCAGCTCCCCAGGTTGCTCAAGAGGAGGACTCTGCACGACCAGATACTCCACTGCCTCGGGCTTGATGAAGCCAAGCTCCTCGGCGCGTACCTTGATCCTCGAGAGAGATTCCATGCTGGCAATCTGTCTGCGGAGATCAGCGTTATCTTGCCTCCAGTACTCACGTTCTCTGGTCAGGCGGACTATCTCCAGTCCGGCGGCAGCGGTCTGGCTGGCCTGATTGAGATAGAAGGAGCCAACAAGGGAACCCAAAACCAAGAGCAGGAGCAGGATTCCCAGAGTCTTTCCGCTGAGCCCCCAGGCGGAGTACCTGGCAGCGCGTCCGACAATCGAATCCCTGGGTATAAAGAGCGGGTCGGTCTTCACGAAGGTTTCCTCCCCTTCACATCTTCATGGCTATTCTGAGTTTCGCGCTGCGAGACCGGGGATTCTCAGTGCTCTCCGCTGGAGAAGGCCGGATAGGCTTCCTGGTCAACGTCACTAGCGTGCGCTGGTGTCCGCACCCGCAGGCCGGCATTCCCGGAGGGCAGATGCAGTCTGTGGATTCCCTGGCTATGAATCTCTTCACCAGTCTGTCTTCAAGAGAATGAAAGGAGATCACCGCCAGCCTTCCTCCCTTGTGCAGAACATCGACGGCCTGAGGCAGTACAGTGGAGAGGGCATCCAGTTCCGCGTTGACGGCTATGCGCAAGGCCTGGAAGGTCCTGGTGGCCGGGTGCAACCGACCTCGCCGACCGACCGCTCGAGCCACAATCTCTGCGAGCTGAGTGGTCGTGCCTACAGGCCGATGGCTCACAATGGCTCGCGCTACGGCCCTGGCTTTGGGCTCTTCTCCGTATCGTGCTATCATTTCAGCTAACTCTTGCTCCGTCAGCATGTTGACCAGTCGTTCCGCAGAAACCCGGCTGTGGGGATCCATGCGCATATCAAGAGGCCCCTCTTCCTGGAACGAGAACCCTCTTTCGGCCTGCTCTAACTGGAGAGACGACAGCCCCAGATCTAGCAAGACGCCGTCGGCAGGCACGAAGTCCTGCTCGGAGGCAATGGCCTCGAGCCTGATGAAGCTATCGCGGATCAGGGTGACCCGTGACCCATATCCCTGGAGTATGGCCCGGGATATCTCCACCGCCGCCGGGTCCTGATCGATGCCGAGCAGAGTCCCGTCGGGAGAGGAGCGATCCAGGAGGGCCCTGGCATGACCTGCCGTCCCTGCCGTGCAGTCTATGTATCTGCCGCCTGGTTTCACCTCCAATCCCTCCACGACTTCTCTCACGAGAACTGGCGTGTGCAACACGGTGCTCGTCACAATAGGCCCAGCTCGAAGAGTTGCTCGGCGATGGCGTCTCCATTCTTCTCTATCTCTTCGGTGGTCCGTTCCCAGCTCTCTCGGCTCCAGATCTCCAGACGACCGGGCCCTCCGACCACAACTGTCTCACCGTCGAGTCCGGCGCGCTCGCGTAGGCTGGGGGGAAGTAAGATGCGACCCTGCTTGTCCGGTTCGCAGTCGGAGGCGTAGCCGTACATACGGCGGGCGAAATGGCGGGAGAACTTGTTGGTGAGAGGCAGTTCGTTCATCTTCCGCGCTATCTCTTCCCACGTCTCCGTGGGGAAAACCCAAAGGCAACCATCTAGGCCAAGGGTGACCACTACGCCCTTGGCAAGCTCGGCCCTGAACTTGGCTGGAAGAGTCAGCCTGCCCTTACTGTCAATGTTGTGGAGGTAGGAACCGAGGAACATTTGTGCTATGCGCCCCACTTCGGACCCATTTCCTGGGCATTCACAGGCGGAGTGCCCCACTGATCCCCACGATTACCCACATTATACTACCGATCTTGACTTTTGGCAATAGGCTAGAGGTACCAAATCGGCCAGCGACGCAAGATTTAAGGTTTAGTCGAGGGGCAAACCGCGTAGATACGGGGGAGTACCGCCAATGGTGTCCGACTTGAACAAGAATCCCGGAATCACCGTTCGCGACCCTCTCAGTGAGAGTTGGTGTGCTGCGGCGCGAGCGCGTGGGCCTACGGGGCTGTGGTGACCGGCTATCTATGGTGAGCTTGCCGTCCTCGTCCGCCCCGCGGCACTCGACAAGGGAGGCCCGGCCAGCTATAATGGGGAACAGGAAGGGACGGAGTGGGCACAGACGCCCCCGAGTTCGGCCGCTGCCGCAGTGAGCGAGGAACTGAGATGGGAGACCGGGCGAATACCGAAAACCTCCTCAATGAAGGAATCGCGGCTGCCAAGGCAGGCCGGGTCGAGGAGGCGCGCGACCTGCTGACCACGGTGCTCGATCTAGACCCTGAGAATGAGAGGGCCTGGTTGTGGATGAGCGCCGTCGTCCGCGATGACGAGAAGGCGGTTTGCCTGGGCAACGTACTGGGGATCAACCCCTTCAATGAGCTCGCCCGGCTGGGCCTGGCCTCCCTGCTGGAAAAGCGGGCAGCCGCGCCAGAGACGAGTGCCTACCCTTCACAATCGGAGCCGCCTTTTGCCCCGCCCCCCCATGTCCCACAGGCGGAGGGCGCGCAGGTGCTCGATGACAAAGGTTCTAGAGGTCGCCGCAGCTGCCTGGCCTACGTTGGTCTGGCATTGCTGGCCGCGGTGGCGCTAGTGGTGTGTGCGGTGGCCGCACTGATGGGGGCGATGGTGCTTGTGACGCCTACAGGCGAGCCGGTGGCCACGGCGACCAAGGCTGCGCTGGTGAGCGAGACCTGGACGGCACTCCCTCAGCTCACTTTTCCGCCAACTCATGCCCCTGCGCCGACCCGGACCCCGGTGCCGACCAATACGCTCGTCGTGCCTGAAGCCCGCATACCAGGCTTTCCCATCGTCAGTGAAGGAGCCTACGACGAGGTCGGGGCACGGGTGCAAGGTCTGAGAGGGCTCGATAGCCTGAGCCATGTCCAATTGGTGACGTGGACTCGATACCGGCTGGAGGGGTATCTACAGGACTGGTATGCGCGTCCTGGGCATCTGGAAGAAATGGAGTCGACGGAGCAGCTCTACATGGCGCTGGGCCTGATCGAGGAGGACTACGATCTGGCGGGGAATCAGATCCAGGCCCTTCGTGAGCACATTGCCGGGCTTTACGACACGGAGACAAAGGAGATCTACCTGATCCTGGATCGCTACACGAGCGACCTCTGGTTGGAAGTGACCTTGGCCCACGAGTTCACTCATGCCTTGCAGGACCAACACTTTGGCCTAAGTCAGCTCTATGAGGACTGTCCAACCTCCGACTGCAGGCTGGCACGGCAGGCGCTCGTTGAGGGTGATGCCACCCTAGTCATGACAGAATACGCCTTTCGGTACCTTTTTGAGTTGTCCTTTGAGCGCTCCGAACTATTGAGCGCTATACAACAGGTGGAGCAGGGCGAGTACACAGATGCGCCGACGGTAGTGCGGGAGACAGCCTCGTTCCCTTACGCTCAGGGGGTGGTGTTCGCCGCTAGCCTAGTGGAGCGGGGCGGCTGGGAGCAACTGGATCAGGCCTTTCGCCAGCCCCCTCAGACCACTGAGCAATTGATGCATCCGGACAAGTATCTGGCTGGGGAGGCAGGTCGTGCGCCCGAGGTGGGCGACCCGGCGGGGCTGTTGGGGCCGGGCTGGCGCGAGTCTGTCAGAGACTCCCTGGGCGAGTTGCTGATTCGCGTGTACCTGGAGCGAGAACTCGATAGCGAACAGGCATTGAGGGCCGCTGAGGGCTGGGAAGGCGACACGGCCGTTTTGCTGGTCAACGACCAAGAGAAACGTTACGTGCTGGTTCTACGGGTTAGCTGGGATAGCCAGGGCAACGCAGGCGAGTTTCTATCCCTCTACAACACCTTCTTGCACCGTGCCCGGGCTGAGGTGATGACGGGTGCCGGTGCTGGCTGTTGGCGCGACGACTATCAGGTCACTTGCCTGAGCGAGCACGGCAGCGATACGCTCGTCGTGCTTGCCTCGGACGCCGAGGGCGCAGAGAAGGTGCTTTCTGGGTTCCCGGGATTCTAGACGACGAGGGTCACCGGGAGGGGCTCGACGCAGTCCGGGCAATCTTACCCTGCCCGCCTAGGGCCACAAAGGAGCGTCACCTTCCCTGGGGGTGAGACTCCAGCCGGAAGGGAGTACATTCCAGCGCAGCGTTTGCAGCGACTACACGGCAACGCTGACCACGATCTCGCCGAAGAGCTTCTCCTGTTCGACCGAGACCTTCCGCCTCCTTATCAGTTGGAGCAGGGCCAGAAAGGTGACGATGATCTCCACACGGGAGGTGGCTTCAGCAAGGATGCGGTTGAAACTGAAGCGTCGCTGCTTGTCCAGCAGCGACTCCAGGTAGGAGATCTTGTCGGGCAGGGAAACGCGAAGAGGGGTGATTACCTGGTCAGCCGATGGCACCTCCCGCGTGATCATGGCCAGTCGCACGGCCTCGACTAGCGCATCGAGCGTGACGCCCTCGAGGCGTACGACCACCTCTGGCTGCGGCACAGGTAGCAGGCGAGCGTAAGCCCGGAGCCCCTGTTCCTCTCGATCTCGGAGCTCCTGAGCAGCGCTTTTGAACTTGCGATACTCGATGAGGCGCCGCACCAGCTCATCGCCGGCGTCTTCTTCCTTCTCCTCATCGGGTTCAGCAGGTGGCTGGGGAAGAAGGACGCGTGACTTGATGAGAAGGAGCTTGGCGGCAACGAGCAGGAAATCCGCCAACTTGCCAGGCTCCAGGTCCTTGATTTGGCCGATGTACTCCAGGTACTGATCTGTCACCGCGGCCAGCGAGACCGTGGTAATATCCAACTCTCGCTCCTCTATGAGATCGAGCAGGAGGTCCAGGGGGCCCTCGAAAACGGGAAGCCTGACCGTATATGGGGTAGACAATCTCCAATCCTCTTAATCGAACTATGCACGCAGGGCCGTCCCTGAGCACTTCCCGGCCCGTGGCGGACACCCGGGCGAGACCCAGAGCTGTGCATAGGCCTTGACAACATGGCGATTATAGGAGAAGTGGGGTCGGATGTCCACGGCCCTGACGCCTCCTCCGTGATGAGGCTGCCCATTGGCTTGGGACCGTACTGATGGTATAATGATCTTGCATCGTGGGAACGGGCGCGGACTGATCGGGGGAGGGCATCGCGTCACCCACTGTAAAGGCGTCCTGTTGGATGCCGTCCCGCAGGAAGGCTGGCAAGAGCATGGAGTTCATGAGGGTTTGCTGGGCTGGCGACTCGAGGTGGCTCTTGGCAGAGCAGGACGGGCTCTACTGGCTCGAAGGGAGTCCCTTTGGCGAATGGAAGAGATCCGCTGAGGTATCGAGCCTGGGCGGCATCAGACTCCTGGCGCCTTCCACGCCAACCAAAATCGTGGCGGTCGGGGTCAACTATCTTTCTCACGCCGAAGAGATGGGAAGCCCTTTGCCGGAGGAGCCGCTTCTGTTTCTGAAGCCACCGAGCTCGGTCGTGGGACACAGAGAGAGCATTCTATACCCTCTGCATCTGAGTGGAAGAGTGGAGTATGAGGGAGAACTGGCACTGGTCGTAGGACAGCGCGTGAAAGCGGTTGCTCCAGAGAGGGCGTTGGAGTACGTCCTGGGCTACACGTGTGCCAACGACGTCACCGCTCGCGATCTGCAGCGGAGCGACAGGCAGTGGGCGCGGGCCAAGGGTTTCGATACGTTCTGTCCCCTGGGGCCGGTCATATCGACAGATGTAGACCCCGCCAGCCTGATCATTCGCACGAGGTTGAACGGTGAACTCCGCCAACAGGCTTGCACTGGAGAGATGATCTTCCCTGTGGAAAGACTGCTCAGCGCGATCTCCGCAGTGATGACCCTGGAGCCCGGGGACGTCGTGCTCACCGGCACCCCCACGGGGGTCGGAGAGCTGCATCTCGGCGACGTCGTGGAGGTGGAGATAGAGGGCATCGGTACCCTAACCAACACCGTGAAGAGAGCATAACCCGTTGATATGCTCAGTTAGCTAAGGCATAGCCTACCGGGAGTGGGGGATGAAGCATCTTGTCAGCGTGGAGGATCTTACTTCAGAGGAAGTCTGGGATCTGCTGAAGCTAGCCGACAGTCTCAAGGAAGAGTGGGTGTCCGGCGGCAACAAGCCCATACTGGCGGGCAAGACGCTGGGCATGATCTTCCAGAAGCCGTCGCTTCGAACGCGGGTGTCCTTCGAGGTGGGCATGTCGCATCTGGGAGGCGGCGCCCTGTACTTGTCGCCTCAGGAGATTCAGCTGGGTCAGAGAGAGAGTGTGGCCGATGTAGCCCGGGTGCTGAGCAGATTTGTGGATGGGATCATGGCGCGTGTCTTCGCTCACGCTGACGTGAAAGCCCTGGCAGCCCACGCTAGCGTGCCTGTGATTAACGGCTTGTCCGACTATGTGCATCCCTGCCAGGCGCTCAGCGATCTGTTCACCGTTTATGAGAAGAGGGGTTTTCTAGAGGGTTTGACTGTCGCCTATGTGGGTGATGGCAACAACGTGGCCCACTCACTGCTTTTTGCGGCCAGCAAGGTAGGGATGGCCATCAGGGTCTCCACGCCTGCGGGCTATGGCCCAGACGAGCAGGTAGTTGCCAGCGCGCAGAAGTCCGCCCGCCACACGGGTGCGACGGTGGTGCTGGACCCTGATCCCCAGTCAGCGGTGTCTGGCGTGGATATCGTGTACACGGACGTCTGGGCGAGCATGGGCGAGGAGGGTGAGCGAGCAGAACGACTGCCCCTTTTCCGCCCCTACCAGGTCAACAGGGAACTGGTGTCTCTTGCCAAGCCGGATGCACTGGTCATGCATTGTCTCCCCGCTCATCGGGGCGAGGAGATCACTGATGAGGTGATCGATGGCCCCCAGTCAATAGTGCTGGACCAGGCGGAGAACAGGATGCATCTGCAAAAGGCTATTCTGGTCAGGCTTATGGCGGGCGACCGAGGTTGATGCCCCTGGCGGGAGGGACTAGTTGGCCGGATGGAACGTGCCAGCGCCCGCCCCCTTTCCGGGACATGTACGAGCGGTTTGGTGAGTAGGGATGGTTGGTGACAGGGCGGCCTTCGAAGCGGCTGTGAAACGGGCGAATAGCTATGCCTGGGAGGAGCGGTGGATGAAGGCCATCGAGCAGTATGAGTTGGCCACCGCCGAGTTTCCGGAGGATGTCTCAGCGAGAGGCGGCTTGGCTTTCGCGTACTACAGGGGCGAAAGGCTGCGCGAGGCTCTGCGGGAGTACCGAAGACTCAGTGAGCTAAGGCCGGACGACTGGGCACCCAGGGTGAAGATGGCAGAGATACTGGAAAGACTGGGGCGGTCCTCCGACTCGGCGGAGGCCTGGTCGGCGGTGGCCGACGTGTGCATCCAGCAAGATGACCTCCCGCGAGCCATGCACGCCTGGCAAGAGGCGATACGGTTGCAGCCGCGCGGCAAAGAAGCTCGCTGGAAACTTGCCGAGGCCTGCGCCCAGAGCTCCAGAGCTGCGGATGCTGCGAAAGAGTATTTGGCACTAGCCAGACTCTGCCATGAAGGAGGCGAGCTAGACCAGGCCGCCAAGTACTGCCAACGTGCACTGGCACTTGAAAGCGGCAACAGAGCTGCCAGGGCGCTTCTGGAGCGCCTGGCCTCAGAAGGGCACGTAGCTGTTGCAGGGCCTTGTCTGGTAACGACCATGGAGGAGCTCGGTCCTGTGAGCGAAGCCATTGAGAGAGCCCTGTCCTCGCTGGCTGAGGCTATCCTGGGGGGTCGACAACTGATAGAGCCTGCCGAGACAGTGCATGCCGAAGAGCAGTCAACGACGCCCGCCGAGATGAGAGGCCTGGGCGCCGGCGCCCTGCTGGGCAAGGCCATAGACCTCCACTCGCGGGGTCTTAGCGACGAGGCTTTGGGCTACTATGAGGAGGCCCGCAGACGGGGCGTCGGACTCGTGGAAGTAGTGTTCGCGTTGGGTCATCTGCACAAGGGGCTATCTCAGTACGATGAGGCAGTGAGATACCTTCGTAGATCAGCTCAATCACCGGAGTACGATCTGGCCAGTCAGCTAGCCCTTGGGCAGTGTTACTGGGCGCAGGGACGACCGAGTGAGGCGCTCGATCACTTTCTGGCGGCGCTCCAGATCATAGATCTGGAGATGGTAGGTCCTGATCAAGCTGATGAGGTGAGACAGGCCTACGAAATCCTTGCTGCCAGTGGATGGGGTCGGGGCAATGGGCGCGGATCGGAGATGCCGGTGGAGTCCTTGCTGGCTCTCCTGTGCGGAAGGGATTGGAAGGAGACCGTGAAGGCGGCGCGTGTCAAGCGAGCTAGCGTTGCCGAGGACGACGTACTGCCCATCCTGCCTGAGGTGCTGGATATCCCCGGGGGCGACCAAGTCGTGGAGATCATGGTTCGCAGTCGGGAGCATCTGAAACAGGGCTTGCCCTTCACGGCCCTGGAGGAATGCTACCGAGCTATCCGGCTGGCGCCCACTTACTTGCCCTTACACCTCAGGTTGGCGGAGATCTTCGCAGAGCAAGGGAAGGCCGACGAAGCTGTGAGCAAGTACTCTGCAGTCGCCGATGCCTACCTGATGCGCGAGAACTCGCCGAAGGCGATCGAGGTGTACAGGCGGGCCCTGTTGGCAGCCCCGATGGCCATCGCGGTGAGAGAAAAGCTCATCGACCTGCTCGTGGCTCACGGCGGGATTGAGTTGGCCCTGGAGGAGTATGTGGCCCTCGGTGAGAGTTGCTACCGACTTGCCCGCGTAGACTCTGCTCTCCAAAGGTACGAACAGGCGCTGGCTCTGACGGATCAGGCGGAAGTGCCCGCGGAATGGCAGGTGCGAATACTGCATCGTGTGGCCGACCTCCAGATGCAGCGCGTTCACTGGAAGGAGTCCGCGCAGACGTACGAGCAGATTCTGGACCTGTCTCCGGAAGATGAGCAGGCGAGGTTCCGTCTGATTGAACTGCGATACAGGCTGGGCCAGGAGAGACTCGCGCTCAAAGAACTGGACGCCTTGATTGTCCAGTGCGGCAAGAGCAAAGAGTTCGGAGCGCTGATTCGGATGCTGAAGGAGTTGGTGGCATCGAACCCTCAGGACATCTCCATCCGGTCAAGGCTGAGCAGGATCCACATTGAACTGGGAATGATCTCAGAAGCTGTGGCGGAGCTCGATACCCTAGGCGAACTTCAGTTGGAGGCTGGCCGAAAGAAAGAGGCGATCGAGACTCTCCGGACCATTATTGCGTTGGAGCCGGCCCAAAAGGAGAGTTACACTCAGTTGCTGAGTGAACTTGAGAGAAGTGTGGGCAGAGGCTAGAATAGGCAGCTCCAGGTGACTCGTCGTTGTCCGCTTCCCGAGGCTTACTGTGTCTGACATCCTGTGGATAGTCTCCCACTTCCAACCCAGAGACCTGATTGACATTGCCCTGGTAACCGCGTTGTTCTGGGGTCTGCTATACCTGGTCAGGGGCACACGAGCGGTGGCCTTGATGAGGGGCATCCTGCTCTTGGTAATCGCCGTAGTACTGGTCAGCAACTTCCTCTCCCTCACGGCCTTCAACTGGCTCATCAGGAACACGCTCCCCGCGCTCTTTTTGGCCGTGCCGGTTATCTTCCAGCCGGAGCTTCGTCGCGCCCTGGAAAGGATAGGCCGGGGCGGGGGTCTGATCAGCTTTTCTTCGACGGAGTCGGTCACCATGAACGTCAGCCGGCACGTCGCGCGTGCGGCCCAGCAACTCTCCGACCAGAGGCATGGGGCGCTGATAGTGCTGGAGCGCGAAACCGGCCTGCAGGAATATGTGGACACCGGAGTGCCGATAGACGGGGAGGTGAGCACGGAGCTTCTGCTCACCATTTTTCAGCCCAACACGGCCTTGCACGATGGGGCGGCCATAATTCGAGGGCGAAGGATTGTGGCCGCTGCCTGCATTCTGCCGCTGGCAGAGACCAGTAGGGTGCGCCGAGGTCTGGGCCTGAGGCACAGAGCTGCGCTGGGCGTTACGGAGCAGAGCGACGCTCTCGCGACCATTGTTTCAGAGGAAACAGGGGCCATCTCCGTGGCCAGGCAGGGGCGCCTGGTGAGCGGTCTGGATGAGGCTAGTTTGAGGGAGTTGCTGAGGTCCTCCTATCGGCGTCCTCTGGGAGATACTCTCTCCCGCTGGTCACAGCAATAGTCGCCAGAGGTGTGCACCCTGCGGCCAACAGACGAAGTCTTCCCTGAAGGGGTTGTTTCCAGATGATGCGTTCCTTCTTCAGTCTCAGCAACCTGGGCTCCCTCCTGATGGCCTTGGTCCTGGGCGTAATGGTGTGGATGGGGGCCACAATCCAAGCGAGCCCCTTCACCGAGGGTTATCTTCCCGATGCGGTGCCTGTAGAAGTGGTGAACCGGGGCGAAGGCCTGGTCATTGTGGGTGGCGTGAACCAACAGGTCCGCATCAGAGTCCGTGCGCCACAGTCGGTGTGGGAGGATCTCGAGGCCAGCAGCTTCCGCGCCTACGTGGACCTGCAGGCCCTGGGCGTTGGGCTGTATGAGGTCCCGGTGCGCGTAGCGCCGGCGGGCAATACGGTGAGGGTTCTGCAGACGTCGCCCTCGGCCCTGACCGTCCGGTTGGACACCAGAGGCGAAAAGACCGTGCCCGTGAGAGCAGACGTTTTCGGGAATCCGCCGATGGGCTACAGCGCTGGCCCTGCACAAGTCATCCCCGACCGGGTCAGGGTGAGTGGACCGCAATCAGCGGTAGATCAGGCGGCCATGGTGACAGCCGAGGTCTACATCAGTGAGGAGAAGGATACCTTTGAGCGCAACGTGACACTCACTCCCAGGGATGAGGTCGGTAATATCCTGGAGGGGCTGGAGTTGGATCAGAAGACAGCGAGAGTCACGGTGCCCATTGAACAGGATGTGGGCTACCGGGAGCTATCTATCAAGCCCATCATTGAGGGCACACCGGCTCCCGGCTACTGGATCAGCAGCATAACGGCGACCCCCAGTACGGTAACCGTCTTTGGGGAACCCACAGCAGTAAACGAGATCCCTGGCTATCTGGAGACATCTCCTGTGAGTGCAGAGGGCGCTCGCGACGACATCCTGGAGCGAGTGCCGTTGCTCTTCCCCGAGGGCGTGTCGCCATTGGAGAATGTGGCCACGGTGCAGGCGGTCGTCGAGATATCGCCCGTTCTCGGAGGTCAGACGATCCAACTCACTCCAGTGGTGAGGGGCCTCGGCCGAGGTCTGGAGGCCAGCTTCTCTCCGCAGACGGTGGGGGTCATTCTTTCAGGACCGCTTTCGGAACTGGATTCGCTGAAGGCAGGAGATGTCAGCGTTGTGTTGGACCTCTCGGATTACGAACCCGGAACCCATTTAGTGACCCCTGGAGTGGAACGGCCGGCGTCGCTGCAAGTACAGGCCGTGATCCCGGATCAGGTCGAGGTAGTGATAAGGGAGTCATGACCAAGCCCCTCGTGGCCCTGGTTGGTCGTCCTAATGTAGGCAAGTCCACCCTCTTCAATCGACTCATCGAAGCACCGCTGGCCATCGTCGAAGACGTTCCGGGCACCACCCGCGATCGGATCTACGCCGATGCTGAGTGGGGCGGCAGCACCTTCACTTTCATAGACACGGGAGGGCTGATGCTCGGCTCTGGCAGCGAGCTGGAGGTCTCCGTGCGGGACCAGGTGCAGACCGCCATCGCTGAGGCCGATGTAGTCGTCTTCCTGGTGGACGTCAAGGAAGGGCTCACTGCTAGCGACTTGGAGATAGCCGACCTCTTGCGGCGCTCGGAAAAGCCCGTGCTCCTGGCGGTGAACAAGGCAGACAACGAAGGCCGCCGTCAGGACGCCATGGAGTTCTATGCGCTGGGGTTGGGCGACCCTTATCCGATTTCGGCCCTCCATGGCACTGGCACGGGGGATCTCCTCGATGCCCTTATTGGCTCGGTGCCCTCGCCAAGAGGGGAAGCACCCTTCGATGGGACCAGGATAGCGATAGTGGGGCGGCCCAACGTCGGCAAGTCATCTTTGCTCAACGCGATACTGGGTCAAGAGCGGATGATTGTTAACGAAACCCCGGGCACCACCAGAGATGCCGTGGACAGCTTCTTGGAGTGGAATGGCGAGCCAGTGGTGCTCATCGACACTGCCGGCATCAGACGGAGGGGACGCATCGCCCCTGGCACAGAGCGATATAGTGTGATTCGGGCCTTGCGGGCCATTCAACGTGCCGACGTGGCCCTGCTTCTTCTCGACGCCGCGGAAGGGGTCACGGAGCAAGATGCCCACGTTGCCGGGTACGTACTGGAGGAGGAAAAGGGCCTAGTCCTCGTGGTGAATAAGTGGGACCTGGTGGAGAAGGACTCGTACACCATGCAGGACTACACGCAGGAGGTCCGGCGAGTCCTGAAGTTCGTCGTCCACTGTCCTCTGGTCTTCGTCTCCGCGGTCAAAGGACAGCGGGTGGGCAAGACCATTGAGTTGGCCCTCCAGGTGCAGCGCGCGAGACTGAGCCGTGTGTCCACGAGCGAATTAAACAAGGCGGTCCTCGACGCGGTAGCAGCGCACTCTCCTCCCTCTAAGAGGGGTAAGAGGCTTAAGATCTACTATGCTACACAGACCGGCGTCGCCCCGCCCAGCTTCCTTTTCTTCGTCAACGAGCCCGAGCTGATGCACTTCTCCTATCGGCGCTTCTTGGAGAACCGCCTGCGAGAAGCCTTCGGGTACGAGGGAACTCCCCTCAGAATGTCCTTCAGAAGAAGGAGATAGGGCGCGGGGCAGCTGTACCGCGCCTTTCACTATCTGCCAGTTAGTAGCTGGCGAGCGATGACCAGTCTCTGGATTTCTGACGTCCCCTCGCCGATCTGTGTGAGCCGATTGTCCCTGTAGAAGCGCTCGACGGGGTAGTCCTTCGTGTAGCCGTAGCCGGCATGAATCTGCAGGGCGTTGAAGCAAGCCATCTCGGCAGCTTCCGAAGCGAAGAGCTTGGCCATCGCCGCCTCCTTGGTGAATCTCTTGCCCTCGTCCTCCAGGCAGGATGCCTTGTACAGCAGCAGTCTCCCGGCCTCCAGTTCCGTGGCCGCGTCCGCGATCATCCACTGCACGGCCTGGAATTCGGCGATGGGCCGCTCGAACTGATGACGCTCCTTGGCATAACGAATAGCGGCCTCCAGCGCTGCCTGGCCCAGTCCCAGCGCCATCGCGCCAATGCTGATCCGGCCTCCGTCCAGTACCTTCAGTATCTGTCTGAAGCCCTCGCCCTCCTTGCCCAGGATATTCTCCTTGGGGATGCGACAATCCTCGAAGAAGAGCTGGGAGGTGGGAGAGCCCTTCAGCCCCATCTTCTCCTCGATCTTGCCGACAGAAAACCCCGGCGAGTCCGTCTCCAGGATGAAGGTAGATATCCCATGAGAACCCCGGGCTGAAGGATCAGTCTTGGCCACCACGATGACGATCTGGGCCACGGGACCGTTGGTGATCAGCGATTTGGCGCCGTTGATGACCCATTGGCGTCCATCTAGAACGGCGGTAGTTTTTGTGGATCCTGCGTCAGAGCCAGCCTCGGGTTCAGTCAACCCCAGGCCGCCCAGCGCCTCTCCCCTGGCTAGCGGGGTCAGGTACTTCTGTTTCTGCTCTTCCGTACCGAAGAGGTAGATAGGAGAGCTGCCCAGGGAGATATGGGCCGCATAGGAGAGGCCGTGAGAACCACAGGCGCGCGAGATCTCCGCCGTGGCTATGGCATAGCACACCGTATCTCCGCCGGCGCCCCCATACTTCTCAGGCCAGCAGACGCCCAGAAGCCCGAGCTCCCCCATCTTCTTGAAGTTCTCGGCCGGAAAGCGTCCCTCTCGGTCTATCTCGGCGGCGATGGGCATGATCTCGTTCTCGGCGAAGTCACGCACCATCTGCCTTATCATCTCTTGTTCCTCAGTGAGCCGGAAATCCATAACCAATCGCCCTCGTGCAACGAACTGGGAATGCCCGTAGCGAAGAGCTCGGGACCGCCACAACGTCTAGCAACGAGCCAATCCGGGCAACTGGATGGCGTCTAGACGGGTTTGAAGTGCTCGATGTCGAGGATAGAGCCTTGACGCTCGTTGGCAGGCTTGAGAACCGCTTGCACAGCCATGCCGATTTCCACTTCCTCAGGGGTGATCTCTCCGAGTCTGTGCACCAGGCCTCCATGCGCGCCTTCCAGCCTGATCAGGGCCAACACCTGTGGCTCGCCCAGAGGCTCGCCCTCGAGCGAACGGGTCAGGACCGTGTAGGTGTCGACCACGCCGGTCGATGGCACCTCCACCCATTCGTCCAACTCGGCAAAGCATCGCTCGCAGTACATGGAGGGCGGAACATAGGTGAGGTCGCAATTCGGGCAGACAGTGCCCATGATTACCCCTTGTTCCTTCAAGGTGCGCAAGAATCGCTCGCCAGCGATACCCACGGTATACTCGTTCTCGATGGGGATGTCATCGTACCAGACCTTGGCATCCTCGACCTTCTGTAAACGCTCAATGAGCGACATATCTATTCCTCCTCAGATGGGAGTGCAGGGGCTGCCGGTGACCCCGTGATCTTCCGGGCGCTCTACTAAAGGGGTTTGAAGTACCGGATGTCAGTGATAGAACCCACTCGTTCTGGAGCCGGTTTCCACACAGCCTGCACTTTCATGCCTATCTTCACGTCGTCTGGGTTGACCTCGTCCAGCAGGTGGAGGAAGCCAGCCTTCGAGGCGCCATCGATCTCTATTACGGCGGGGATCTGCGGCTCCTTGGCCCTGCTTGCGTCCCAGCGGATGTAGCACACGGAGAAGGTGTTGACGGTGCCGGTGTCTTCAAGATACACCCACTCGTCGATGGGCTCCCAGCACCATTCGCATACCACACGGGGAGGTACGACCACGCGACGGCATTGGCTGCATCTGACTCCAATAATGCGGCCGTTTTTCAGTTCTTCCAGGTAGCGACTGATGGCGACGCCGGCATCCCAGCCATACTTCAGCTTCGGCCTCCAATAGGTGGTGAGAACCTTACCTTCATCCAGGTCATCCTGGCTTAGAGGTGTGCCAGGGAAGCTCTCGATATTGGCGCTCATGTTCATAACCTCCTGTGGTTTTGCCTGCAAACCAGTGTCGGTCCTGTCAGATCCCCAGCACGACCACGCATCCCACTTGCATCAGGTCGCCCCAGGACTGGGCGAGGCCGGTACGAGGCTGCCCGGGAACCTGTCGCTTGCCCGCCTCACCTCGGAGCTGCCAGAAGATCTCATTAAGCTTCATCACACCTGAGGCCGCTATGGGGTTGCCTACCCCCAGCAGGCCGCCAGAGGGACAGACGGGGAGGTCGCCGTCTCGGGCGGTCACCCCGTCGGCGGTGAGGCGCGCAGCCTCACCCTTCTTGCAGAGAAGCAGGCCTTCCAGGTGGTGCAATTCTTTGTAGTCGAACGGGTCGTAGGGCTCCGCGATGTGGATTTCCTTCCTCGGCTCCTTGATGCCGGCCATGTCATAGGCCATGCGAGCGGCAGACTCCACATACTTGGGGTAGTAGAGGTCCCTGTTGGTCCAGTAGGCGGAGTCCAGGGACCAGCCTACACCCTTGATCCAAACCGGCTTATCCGTGATCCGCTTAGCCACATGCTCGGCGGCCAGGACCATCGCCGCCGCGCCATCGCTG
>DATEXS010000152.1:0-10751 GCA_035256725.1 Anaerolineae bacterium | reverse complement strand
AAACCAGCGGTCTCGCGCGGCCAGCGTGTCGTGTCGATGTCGCCTCCTAATACCCACTCCAGCAGTGTGCGGGTCCGTGCTCTGGCAGGATCCCAGCGCAAGGCTTGCTGCATGTATCCTTCAGCCAGATGCAGATGATCCTGGGCGTCGCCCTCTGAGTCCGCAGCGAGAGCTCGGTGTGCTTCCATCACTCCCAGGTTCAGGTAGAAGGCACCGAAGACCTTGTCTCGAGTAAACCCGATAAAGGCGATCAGTGCCAGCGTGGGCAGCAGCGCGGCTAACAACCAAGCGCGACTGAACCGAGATGGGAAAGGAATGGCCCTGGAATCGGGTGCGTCCAGTCGGAGGCGCAGGCTAGCTGACAGACCCAGCATCACCCACAAGGCTGCCGCTGGCTTGTGACCAAGGGTGATGCTGTCTAGCATACCATAGGCCAGCCAGGCCGCCACGGCTCCACAGATGCCCACCAGTAGTGCACGTTGGTTGCCCTGAGGACCTGTCCGGCGGATCCGCCAGACCGTGTAGCCGAACCCGGCCAGAAGCGCTACCAGCGCCACGACGCCAGCGATGCCCAGATCTACCCCCGTCTGTATCAGGAGATTGTGAGCATGCTCCGCATTGGCGCGCCCGAACGAGTACAGGCCGTCCACCACAGGGAAGGTGTTGAGGCCAACCCCCGTGTAGGGCATATCACGGATCATACCAAGACCTCTGGCTCCGTTGGCCACGCGACTTTGCATCCCGAAGGCCAGGGTGTCCAGTTCCTCCGCACTGAGCGACGCCACGAGGCCCTGTCTAACACCGTTGTTACCTACGATCGCCGCCAGAGCCCCCAGTCCCAGAGGGATGGTCAGGAGAATCCACTTGCTCCACCAGCAGCCGAGAAGCAGGAGCGCTGCCGCGAGTCCCAGAAACCCCTGGGGCGACTGGGTCAAGAAGAGGACTCCCAGCATCACACACGCCGTCAAGCCCGAGGCCAGGCGTAACTTCCACCCTCGACCCAGGAGCAAGTATGCCATGGGCACCGGGAGGATGATGGCCAGCGCGCCTGCCACAACTCTGGGGTTGACCAGATCGTACGCCTCAATCACCCCACTCCCGGGCAGGCCCCTGATCAGCGGGGGAGGCAAGCGATCATACAGCGCCGGCAGCTCCACAATGCGGCCGATGGTGAAGTCCGTACTGACCAGACTGATCAGGGCGACTACCGAGCCGACCAACACCAGGGCGACGCCCATCAGATGTATGCGGCGCTCGCTGTGCAGACCGTTGACCATACCGTAGAATAAGGCCACCCCCAGTATGTAGATGCAGGCCCGGTTCAGGCTCAAGTCGAGGTCTACGGAGGGGATGAGGCTCACTCCAATCATGATCAGCACCAGGATGATAGGGACATCCAGAGCGGTGCGGGGGGAGAACCGGCCGCGCGCCAAGCGGCGGGAAACCCAAGTCATCCCGATGATGGTGAGGCCTATCGGACTCCAGGCTCCGGGGAATAGCAGGAGAGGAGTGGCCAGGCCGAGAAGCAGGAGTTCATATCGCGTGACGACAGCGGCAGCTTTTCTCACCTTGATGCCCACAATGCGTCGTTTTGCCTCAGGCAGTCGTCGCCAGAGGACCGAGGATCCGGAGTCGAGGGCCCGGGGCACCTGTGCGGCGCTATTCTACCATCTGTTACCGGACAGCGCAAGAAGAGTTGGCCAGGGATGAGGCAGAGAGAGGCGGAGTGCACTGAGGCACGTTGTTGGTTCACTGCCCATAGGGCCGACGGAGCGCCCTGATTCCCTGCACAGCCGCTGCCCCCAGCATACGTGGGTAGTAGAGAGGCACGAGCCAGCGACGGCGGATGGAGTAGCGTCTGATCATGTAATCCCGCGAGGGAAAGAGGCGAGAGGAAAGGAGCCGGGCCTTGTTGGCCAGGCCCTCGACGGTCAGGAAATCGAACAGCGTCTTACTCGCCGTACTCCGCGTGCCGGAGAGGCAGAACTGGTAGGCGGTTCTTTCTACCAGGCCTGGGCTCATCGCCTGGACCGTCCTGGCGAAGTGCTCAGGCAACGACAGGCCGAGGGCCTCGCTACAGGTCTCGAGTACAGATGTCACAGGCAGGGCCACTCCAAAGTCACTCACCGCTCCGCAGAGAGCATCCCAGTCGGCTTCTTCTCGGCGCAGTAACTCTGAGATGTCGCACAGCCAGAGCAGGGGGCTCCTTGCCGCGATATGGTCCAGGAAGTGCATACAGCTATGGAGCACCGCAGCCGTCCACGAGAGGCGCAGCGCGGGGACTCCATTGATGCTTGTCTCCACCGGATCCCGCCAAAGCCAGTGCTCCGGGATCTTCTTTCTGTAGTACGGTGACGAGACGATGTGCCTGTGGAGTTCGACAGGCGGCCATCCAGTGCCAGCGCTGGCTGTGGAGTGTCGTGCAAACGAGTGCCCCACTTCCAGCAACACATACTCGTTCTCCACCAGGCACTTCTCCGCATGGGCAATCAGGGTGCCCGGGACGAGCAGATCCAGGTCGCTCATGGGCCGGAAAGCCACATTCTCGTAGACTCCTTGGGCCAGGGCAGCTCCCTTGAGAAGAATGACCGGCACACTTGCCTCGTTCAGGATCTCAACGATGCCGGCCAGTTCTTCGAAGAGCAGGGCGTTGCGCGCGGCTGCGTGGTAGTAGGCGACTCCCAGCGCTTGCTCCACGGACGGTGGAAGGATCCCCGGGTGGTTGCTCAGGGTGTGATGGACCAGGGGGGCAACGGACTCGGCCAGGGCATGCTGGAAAAACGCGTCCCAGTCCAGCCCGTTCACGTTTGCCAACTGTCTTGTTTGTCGCAGGGCCTGGGAGTCGTAGCGGACCCTGAGGCAGGAGAGCAGCAGTTCGTTCACGTGCTCGTCAATCATTTGTTTCCATTGTAGCGCGATTCCGCTGGCTCTACCACGGCCTTTGTCGCGAGTAGTGCAAGTGTGAGAGAGTGAAGAAGTTTGCAGAGCCTGGGTAGGAGGCGCTATAATAGGTGAGAGGACGAGGGAAGAGAATACCATGCAGAATGAGAGTTGGTGGTAATGGCAACTGCTTTGGTGACAGGCATTGCCGTCGTGGTCGTGTTCAGCCTGATGATCCTGGC
Organism: Anaerolineae bacterium; assembly: GCA_035256725.1. GTDB lineage: Bacteria > Chloroflexota > Anaerolineae > UBA7937 > B3-Chlor > JAUVXJ01. Next base: position 7,629 of record DATEXS010000152.1, on the reverse strand, counting down.
CCATGAGACTGGACATTTCGTGGCGGCAAGGAGGGCAGGCGTCAAGGTCGAGGAGTTTGGTCTCGGGTATCCCCCCAGGATCCTGACCATAGCTAAGAGGGGCGATACGGAGTTCACCATTAACGCCATACCCGTGGGCGGGTTCGTGCGTATGCTGGGCGAAGAGGACCCCGAAGCTCCCGGCAGCCTGGCCAGCAAGAGCAGGCTGTCCAGGGCACTGGTGCTCTCCGCTGGTTCGGTGATGAATATCGTGCTGGCCATCGTCCTCCTGAGCGTAGTGTACATGATGGGCACCTTGACACCGGATGAGAGCCAACCAGGCACAGGCATCTACGAGGTGGTGCCGGGATCGCCCGCGGAAGAGGCTGGGCTGCGTGTCGGCGACACCGTGGCAGCCATGGACGGGCAGGAGGTCAAGGACTACGAGGCTCTGAGCGAATACACGCGCTCTCATCTAGGTGAACAGATCAGTCTCAGCGTGCGAAGGGACGGCGAGACCCTCGCGGTGCAGATAACCCCGAGGGCCAATCCACCGGATGGCGAGGGTCCCATGGGGATCAGGATAGGCCCGCCTTTGGTGATCAAGTCCTATCCGATCTGGGAAGCCATTCCCCGAGGTGCCTACGAGACGTTTCTTCTGTTGTTTGCCATCTTCAGTTGGGCAGTGGCGGTGGTGAGGGGCCTGGTGGCACCGCAGGTGGCCGGGCCAATAGGCATCCTGCATGCGACCAGTCAGGCGGTCCAGTATGGGCTGGCGGACACCATGCGTTTCGCTGCCTTCCTGAGCACCCAGGTAGGCATTCTCAACATGTTGCCCTTCCCAGGGCTTGATGGGGGCAGGCTTGTATTCGTAATCCTGGAAGTCGTCCGACGAGGGAAGCGTGTTTCTCCCGAGAGGGAGGGGCTGGTGCACATCGTAGGCCTGGCCATCCTCCTGGGCCTCGTCCTGATCGTTTCGTACTTCGATGTGCTGCGCATCGCCAGCGGCGGGTCCCTAGTTCGTTGAGGGGAGGTAGTTTCGGAGGTGAATTGGAGAATTCTCGCGAGCACGTTTGGCCTGATCTTCCTGGCAGAACTGGGGGATAAGACGCAGCTGGCCGCCATCGCTTTGTCCGCAGAGTCGAAATCCCCCGTTGCCGTTTTCGTGGGAGCGGTGCTTGCATTGGGCCTGGTCACCCTCATAGGGGTGGCTATCGGAGGCAACTTGACCAGGGTGATCCCAGCCCGGTACATTCGCATGGCGGCGGGTGCTCTCTTCATTGCAATTGGAGCGTTCATGCTGATTCCTCGGGGGACCTAGCACGATGGAGTCTTGCCGATGGTGTGGCGCGCCAGCTTCGCTCAAGGAAACGTTTTGCCCAAACTGCGGGGCACGTCTGCGAAGGACCAACACGACCTGCCGGCGCTGTAAGAGCGAGATCAGGTCTGGCCTCGCGGTGTGCCCCTTCTGTGGCGAGGATCTGCTAGCCAGGAGAGTGCCGTGGAAGCTCGCGGGCGCTCTGGGAGGGGTGGCGCTGGTGGCCGTGATCGGATACCTGGTCCTGTCCTTCGTGCCTTTGCCCTTCCAGTTGCCCTTCATTGCCGCCGCACCCACCGCGACACCCACAGAGGTCATTCTGCCTCCTACTCCGACGGATACGGCCACGCCACGGCCTCCGACAGCCACTCCGACCCGCAGGGCCACTGCCACCCCAGTGATCACAGAGACGGCCACGTTGGAGGTGAGTCCCACTCGCACAGTGACCGTGACCGCCACCCTTGCCGTGACGCCCACCTTCACAGCCGCGATCGCGGAGACACCGGCGGCCTCGCCGGGGCCGACAGAGAGTCGCGGCCTCAAGTATGCAGCACCCAAACTGATCGAACCTGAGGACCAATCCGACTGGGCTCCGGACCGTCCGCTTGTTTTCAGCGAGGGCGCGCGCATCGAATTGAAGTGGGAGGCGGTGGGAACCTTAGGTGCTGAAGAGTACTATGCCATTGAGCTGGCATATGAGGACAGGGATAGGGGCCGTGACGCAACTGGAGGGTGGGTCAAGGAGACTACTTGGCTGGTTCCCAATCTGTATGAACGTCTTGGGGGGGATCGGACCGTGGAGTGGTCCGTGACAGTGGTCTCCGGGACTCCCGGGACGGGCGCAGGGAGAGCCATCAGCCCGGCCAGCGAGACTTGGATGTTCCGTTGGGGATAGGGATTTGAACAATAGCGGCATATCTGGTAGGATATGAAGGTTGTACGTGGGGGCGTAGTGTAGCCTGGCTTAACACACCTGCCTGTCAAGCAGGAGATCACGGGTTCGAATCCCGTCGTCCCCGCTGAACTTGAAGTATGGGCTGCCAGGGCAGCCCATTTGCTTTCTCAGGACCTGTAACCTGTCCATGTGGTCGCGGATTGGTGCGGTAGGGTGAAAAGGAAATCAGACTCAGCCCTCGCACACCAGTCTGCCTGGTACAGCCTTTGGTCGGCGAAGCCGACTTCCCTTCTGATCGCTCGGGCCGTTGTGAACCATGGTCGTCGGCGCAGATGCGCCCGGGTCCGTAGGCCAGCGCAAGACCAATCGGGTCATAGTCAACGACGAGGTGGCCTCCGCAGGACCGACTTCTGCGTGGAATGGATTCCATCGGGGGCCAGGGCTCTGGGCTGCTTTTCTTGAGAAGATCTCTGCGATGTGGTAGAGTTGGTCATAGGTATCCACCGGCCTTGGGCCGGGCCACCGGCGGGTTGCTGCTTTTGGCAGATGATGCGAGAACGGAGCAGGGGTGATGTGTCTGGCGATACCGGCGCTTGTCAAATCGATTGATGGCTTCGAGGCGCAGATCGAGGTGGGCGGTGTAAGCCGCAACATCAGCCTGCGGCTGACACCTGAGGCTTGCGTGGGCGACTACGTCTATGTCCACGCCGGCTTCGCCATCAGCGTGGTAGACGAGGCCGAGGCTGTGGAGAGTCTGCGCATGTTGCGGGAACTGGCAGACGCCTATCCCGCTGAGGAGCTGATGTACACCACCGGCGACTTGATTCCTGGGGCCCCAGAGGAAGGAGCGGCGCCGGGATAGGCGGCCCTCCGATCCGCCTGCCCGAAGGCACAGTCAGCGCAATCTCGCCGATATCCTGATCTCCCTTTTGGCCCTCGCTCGTTCCGGACAAGAGACCTCAGGCCTTCGTCTAAGACAGTGTGGCCTTACTTGGCAGCGAAGAGCTGGGTCTGACCCTCCGTGGAGATGGCCAGCGCGGTCCCGTCAGGCGAGAAACCCAGAGCGGCCGGAGCAGAGGCGAACCCCGAGAGTGTGGCTACCTCACCCCCGGTACCCGTATCCCAAGCGGTGACCGCCGGAGAGAACGCGCCGTCGATGGTTCTGTAAGCGCTGGTGGCAAGCAGCGAGCCATCGGGGGAGAAAGCCACGGCCACGACCGAGTCTTCGTGGTTGAGCCGCTGCGCCTCCTGGCCGGTTGCCGGATCGACCAGAATGACGCTGCCCCGCGATACCCAGACCACGTACTGCCAGTCTGGTGCCAGCAGCGGATAGGCCACCGGGCCAGTGATGAGTCCCTGGGGATCATAGCTGTCCAGCGCCTCACCGCTGGGGGTATTCCAGAGCAGCACCATGGGTACCCCCTCCACGGTTGTGGCAAAGGCGGCCAGGGTCTGACCGTCGGTCGAGAGATGGACGCCGAATACCTTACCGCCACCAGTGAGGACTTCCAGTGTGCTGAAGGTGCGAGTGTTCTCACCAGTCGCGGCGTTCCAGAGTCTGATCGAGCCGTCCGGATAGCCGGTGGCCAGCGTCTGCCCGTCGGTGGAGAAGGCGATGTTCGTCGCCCCAACGATGCGGCTGTTCCACACGTTGAGCGGCCTGTCGGCGATCGTATCCCACAAAACGACGGGCGTGTAGGGCTCACTCGGATACAGAGCCAGGATACTCCCATCTGGCGCGTACTCCGCTGCCCCGACCGGTTCACCAATGTCGATGGGTGCTCCAACGGGCTGCCCTGTCCGCACGTCGAGGACCTGGACAGTCCCTCCGGCGGCGGTGGCGATGGAATCGCCCTCAGGCGTCCAGGCCAGGAAGGTACCTGGAAGACTGGTCGAGAGCGGTCTCAGTGAAGATGCGTTCTCCGCTGTGATCACCGGGCAGGAGGCCTCCTGGCCGGGCGTGGAGAAACCGGCCACTGAGGTGGTTGGCGTGGGGTGGGTCGGGGCTACGCATACCAAGCCTCGACCGTCGTTGGTGCGCAGGACCAGTTGGTTGGCGTCAAGCTCAAAAGACCTCACACTTTTCAGGGTATCCAGGTAGCGAGTCTCCTGCTCCATTATCCCGTCAGGCTCCAGGCATAGTTGTTCGGTGATATCGATCTCCGGCACTCGTAGCGTACCCTGCCCCAGGGTATAGGATCCGCCGTAGCGATTGCACCCTGCCGATCCGCTCGCTGTGCCGTTTTCAAACAAGAGCGTGATCTCCGTGCCGCTGAGCAACGAACTGGCCACCTCACCGTCGACGAACGTGGTCAAGGTCCAGGCCGTGCCTTCCATGGGTACCTCAGGCAAGGGCAGTGAGGCAGTGAAGACCAACACCGCGCTGCCTGCTACATCAAGCAACTCGAGTTGGCCGGTGCCCAACCTGTAGCTGGCCACCCGATGCAGGGTCCGCAAGAAGGATTGCTCTTGGTCCATTACGCCTTCGGGATCCAGACAGGCCATTTCTGTTCCCCCGATGTCCCCGAACTGGATCGAGCCGCCAACGAGGGTGTAGGATCCAGAATAGCTGTTACACCCGCTTGAGCCGCCGATCTCGCTATTGGAGAAGGCCGCGGTAATGATCGTGCCCATCAGCGGACCCAGCCCATCGAGGGTCAGTAGCTGCCACTTTGTGCCATCGAGGGAGGGGGCCGGGCTGTGGGTTGAGCCACCTGGGGCTGGGGTGCAGGACGCGAGTGCTGCAGTGAGAAGAATCAGAACAGTGAGCAGAGACTTGGTGTTCATTTCCTGTTGATACCTCCTCATAGGCAGGCGTGGACGCTTGAGCGGCTGACCTATCGCTCCGTAGATAAGACGCCGCATCCTGATCTTTTGTTCCTGGCCGCACAGTCATGTCCGACATGGTTCTTTAGCGTTCTCCGCTGGTGCGCTTGATACTCTTTGCAGGGAGTGATATGGTAAACAGCGTGCGGCACATGCCGAGCGCCTACACAGGGCGCAGCGCTGCCAGACGGTGGACCGACAACTTGGTGGGGCGCGCGGAGGTTCCGGTTGGCGGATGTGAGCGTCACCCGCCCCCTACGCCATTTGAAGTACCCTTGCTCCCCACAGGACGACGTGATGAGTCCCGTCAGTCTCGGGAGCACCGTCGCTGGGCACCCGCAGAACGCTCTGCCCGGGCGCATAACATAGCTGAGAGGAGCTCCATAGGGGAGTTGTTTCCCGGTAGGGTTGTGAAGTGAGACATTTCCGGTTCTTGTTCAAGTACGCACAGAGGTATGCCGGCCCGCTGGCGTTGACCGTGGTGAGCATGGTTCTGCTGGTAGGCGTACAGTTGCTCGGCCCGTGGATCGTCAAGACTATGATCGCGACGGTGACCAATTCGGACGCGGGGCCAGAAACGGTGAGTTCCGTTGCCCGGTTGGCGATGCTGGCGCTGGCTGTCTATGTGGCGCGTGCAGGCCTGCGGTTTGTCAGAAGCTACATGGCCCATGTCGCCGGTTGGAACGTGGTCGCAGACGTTCGGGCAGAGATTTACCAGCACCTCCAGCGCTTGTCGCTTCGTTTCTACGAGGACAAGCAGACAGGCCAGTTGATGTCCCGCGTGGTCAATGATTCGGACCTGCTCGAGCAGTTGATCGCACATGCGATACCGGACGTGATGGTGAATGTCCTGATGCTGATCGGGGTCACGGCGGTTTTGTTCAGCATGAGTTGGCAACTCGCACTGCTTAGCATGATCCCGATTCCACTGATCGTTTTGGCTATGCAAGGTTTCGGGAAGTACGTGCGGCCGGCCTTTCGCACGCGGCAGGTCGAGTTGGGTGAGCTGAATGCAGCACTGAACGACAACTTCTCAGGGATCCGTGAGATCAAGGCCTTCACCAGAGAAGAACTCGAGGCAGCCAACATCCACGATCATATCGAGAGATATCGAGATTCGATGCTCCGAGCGTTGCGCCTGATGGCGACGTTCCACCCCTTCGTTGAGTTCTCCTCATCTTTGGGCATGATCCTACTGGTGTACTTTGGCGGGCTGTTCGTGCTGCGCAAGACTCTGCCGATCGCGGATTTGGTGGCCTATTTCCTCTATCTGGAGATGCTTTACGAACCGGTGCGCGCGCTAACCGAGGCGTGGGAGGGCGTTCAACAGGCTCTTGCTGGGGCGGAGCGGGTGAACGAGCTGCTGGATGAACAGCCCGATGTGGGTGATTCTCCTGATGCTATCGAGTTGACCCGTAGGGCCAGGGGTGCGATCGTCTTCCGCGACGTAGGCTTCCGCTATGTTACGGCGAACCCAGTGCTGGAGCACATCGATCTCGAGATTGCACCGGGCATGGTGGTCGCCCTGGTGGGGCCAACGGGCGTGGGCAAGACCACGTTGGTCAATCTCATCCCCCGGTTCTATGACGTGCTTGAGGGGTCAATCACATTGGACGGACACGACATCCGCGATCTGACGCTCAAGAGTCTGCGCCAGCAGATCAGCATGGTGCTGCAAGATGTATTCCTCTTTCACGGAACCGTGCGCGACAACATCCTGTTTAGCCGCCCGGAGGCAACCGAGGGAGAGATCATCCAGGCAGCCAGGACTGCCAACGCTCACGAGTTCATCTGCCTCTTGCCAGATGGCTACAACACGGTGGTGGGCGAGCGCGGGGTGAAGCTGTCCGGCGGGCAGAGGCAGCGCATAGCGATCGCGCGCGCCGTGCTCAAGGACGCCCCGATTCTGATCCTGGACGAGGCGACCTCCTCCGTGGACACGGAGACCGAGCTGCTCATTCAGCAGGCACTTGAACGGCTGATGGTCGGCAGGACGACAATCGTCATTGCTCATCGCTTGTCCACGATTCGCGGTGCAGACCTTATCGTTGTCCTGCAAGGCAGCCGGATTGTGGAGATGGGGACACACGGGCAGTTGGTCACTCGCGATGGGTTATACAGACGCTTGAACCTCGTGCAAACCGAGTACAACGACCTGCGTGACATCGGTGAAAGCGCGGTGGTGGTTGCAGCGGACTAGGCGAAAGGGCAGGATACTAGGCGCAGTCCAATCGCGGGGGTAAGTGCCCTGGGCCGGGGTCTCGGCCCGAGAACTGAGGTGAACATGAAAACCCTGACCGCAGATCACACGTTCTACGCCTTCTCGGCGGACAATCCGCCCGCCTTGGCCGTGGATTCTGGCGAAGACGTGCTCGTCGAGGCACAGGACTGCTTCAGCAACCAGATTCAGAGCGAGGACGAGCAATTCTCGGCGGTGGATTGGGACAAGGTGAACCCGGCCACGGGGCCGGTGTTCGTCCTTGGCGCAGAGCCGGGCGACATCCTGGTGGCGCACGTGCTGGAGATCAGGCCGGCTGAGCAGGGGGTGATGACGGCGGTGCCAGGGCTGGGTGCCCTGGGCCACCTGATCAGGGAGTCCGAGACCAGAGTC
>DATEXS010000151.1:0-2513 GCA_035256725.1 Anaerolineae bacterium | reverse complement strand
AGGAGGATCGTGATGCATCGGTACCGCTTCGGATACCATGCCGACCTTCTTGCTCAGTTCCCCACCATCGTCGCGGGCGCCGGCTTTGCTCTGGGAATCGACAACGAGTCTGAGGAGAGGGCCGCCGAGGCACTCGTCCGTGCTCATGAGCAAGTGGCCAAGGCCCAGTTCGCCTCAGTTCCCCTGTCCAGCCACCCCCACATCTCCTCCTGGCGAGCTGCCTATTCCAGGTTGGGCATCAAGCCCACCCAGTACCGCTGCGCCGTCGAGGCCCTGCTGCGTCACGTGGTCAAGGGAGGGACGGTGCCCCACATCAACAAGCTCGTCGACCTCTGCAACTACGTCTCTATGAAGTACGTGCTCCCCGTGGCCGCCTACGATCTGGACCACATTCTGGGACCCGTGCAGGTGCGGTTCGCCAATGGTGTTGAGCCCTTCCTGCCCTTGCACGAGCAAGAGGTCGAGTATCCCAGGCCAGGGGAGGTGGTCTACGTGGACGGCGAGGGTGCGCTGTCCCGCCGCTGGACCTGGCGCCAGTCCGACAGGGGGAAGTCTACCCCTCAGACCATCAACGCCCTTCTCACCACCGAAGGGGTGAACGACATCGAAGCTATCGCCGTCGAGGCCGCGATGGAAGAACTGGTCTCTCTCGTCAGGGAGTACTGCGGCGGAGAAGTCTCCTGGTCCATGCTGGACCGTGATCATCCCTGGGCCGTGATGGAATGACCCTCCCCTATCTGGCCGTAGCCTGGCTGGGCGGCATTTATCTCCAATCGGTGTTCCTCCTGCCCTTCTGGAGCCTGTGGCTGGCTCTGCCCCTCCCCATAGCCGTAGCCGCCCTCTGGTGGCGGACCTGGCGGGTCCGGCTGGGGGCCTCTTGTGCACTCCTTGCCCTCCTCGGCGGCCTTCGCTACCAGGCAGCCGTGCCTTCTTTCGATGCTAGCCATCTGGCCCACTACAACGACCTGGGTGAGGTCGCTTTCAACGGGGTCGTGGTAGGGGAACCGGACGTCCGGGACCGTTATGTCAATCTCACCGTGTCTGCCCGCTCTCTGGAGACAGACGAAGCTACACATCAGATACGCGGCCTCGCCCTGGTGCGTACCGGCCGCCACCCCTCCTACAGCTACGGAGATGAACTCCGGATCCAGGGCAAGCTGGAGACGCCACCAGAGCTAGAGGACTTCTCCTACCGGGACTACCTGGCCCGCCAGGGAATCCATTCGATGATCAGCTATGGCCGGATCACCCTCCTCGGCCAAGGACACGGAGATCCCTTTCACCGCGCCATCTATGCCCTGAAGGGACGCTGCCAACAGACCATCGCTCGCCTGTTCCCGGAACCAAGCGCTTCGCTGCTCACGGGCATCCTGCTGGGCGTGGAGACAGGCATCCCCCGTTCTCTCCTGGAAGACTTCAACGCCACCAGCACCACCCACATCATCGCCATCTCCGGTTTCAACATCGCCATCTTGGGGGGAGCCATCGGCCTCTTGACAAGGAGATTTCTGGGCATCTACAGGGCCGCTGTGGTCTCCATCTTCGTGATAGCCCTCTACACCATCCTGGTGGGTGCCAACGCCTCCGTGGTCCGGGCGGCCATCATGGGGTCGATCTCCCTCCTGGCCATCATCGCCGGGCGGCAGACCCTGGCCCTGGCCTCGCTGGCCGCGGCAGCACTCCTGATGACCCTCTGGAACCCTCTCCTGCTCTGGGATGTGGGCTTCGAGCTCTCCTTTGCAGCGAGCATGGGCCTGATCGTCCTGGTCCGCCCTATGGAGCAAGGGGTCAGTGCTCTACTCTCACGTCTCCAGTCAGAGGAGCGAGCAGCGTCCATCGTGCGACTCCTCAGCGATCCGCTTTTCGTCACCATGGGCGCCCAACTGGCCGTGTGGCCCATCACTCTTTACTACTTCCACCGTCTCTCCCTGGTATCGCCGCTCACCAACTTCTTGATCATCCCCGGCCAACCACTGGTGATGATCATTGGTGGTCTGGCTACGATTTTGGGCGCCTTGCACCCCCTCCTCGGCCAGCCCATCGCCTGGGTGGCGTGGTTGTTCCTGGCCTACACCATCGGGGTCGTGGAACTCACCGCTCGCCTGCCAATCACGGCCATCGAGCTGGGCGGATTCAGCGCAGGAGCAATGTGGCTCTACTACGGGCTTTTCGGCGCCGTGGTCCTGGCGGTCAAGCAAGACCGGTCGCAACTTCGAGAGATCTGGGCAGGCATCACCCAGCGCCTGAGCACCAAGCTCACGTCGTACCGCGTCAGCACTTCTACCAATCCACCCAGGTGGTCCTCTTCAGGATGGGTGAGGACGACCAGGTCGAGGCTGTGGTCCCAGAAAGGGAATCTCCTGCCCAGGTGGGAGAGCAGCACGGAAGGTTCGGGGCCGCCATCGACCAGGATCTGCTGGCCGTTAGGGCATTGGATGAGGATGGCATCTCCCTGGCCTACGTCGAGGAAGTGGACGTGTAGCCGTCCGTCGGGCATCTGGAAGGCGGCGCTC
>DATEXS010000150.1:0-6002 GCA_035256725.1 Anaerolineae bacterium | reverse complement strand
TCCGCATCCAGAGGTGATCAAGCTGTTCGAGGCTGACCCCGAGACCAAGGCCGTGGTCATGTTTGGCGAGATCGGTACCTCTCAGGAGGAACAGGTCGCCGACCTGATGGAGGCCGGCGAGTTCACCAAGCCCCTGGTGGCTTTCATCGGAGGAAAGGCGGCCAAGTCGGGGACCCGGTTCTCTCACGCGGGGGCCATCATCGAGGGGGGACGGGGTACCCATGAAGGCAAGGTGCGCAGGTTGCGAGAGGCTGGTGCTGTGGTGGTGGACTCTTTCGGGGACATCCCGAAGGCCACCAAGCAGGTGCTCGCCCAACTTACCTAGCGGGGATAGGACTCAACTGTTCGCTGCGGGAAGGACCCGCTTCCCGCTGACACCATCGGCGAAGGGTGTGGATAGAGGTTTTTTGTGACGGAGAGGAGAATCGATGTCTGAGGAAAAGTGGAAGACCGCAATCACCAAGATCGAACCCAACAGGATTGCGTACAAGGGGTATCTCGTCGAAGAATTGATGGGCCGCGTGCCCTTTGCGGATGTGGTGTTCCTGCTCTTGAAGGGCGAGTTGCCTTCGAAGGAGCAGGGCCTTCTTATGGACGCCATGCTGGTGTCTAGCGTCGACCACGGGGCCACGCCGCCTTCGGCGCTGGCCGCGCGGACGGTAGCTTCGGGAGGTGCTCCGCTCACTGCCGCTGTGGCCGCAGGGATAACCGCCATCAACATACATCATGGCGGTGCTATCGAGGGGTGCATGCGAGTGCTCCTGGACGCGGTGGAACGAAAACGAGCCAGCGGCGAAGATGCAGCGATGGTGGCAGGTCAGGTCGTTGCGGAGTATAAGCAGGCCAACAAGCGATTTCCTGGCTACGGACATCGTGTGCACACGCAGGACCCTCGGAGTGTAAGGCTCTTCGCACTCGCAGAGGAGCTTGGTCTGGCCGGCGAGTACGTTGAGATGGCCCACACCCTGAGGGTCGCGATGAAGGAGCAGATGGGACGGGACCTGCCCATGAACGTCGATGGGGCCATCGCCACCATGCTCTGTGAGATGGAGTTCCCACCAGAGATGAGCAATGGGATCTTTGCCATCAGTCGCAGTGCTGGCCTGGTCGCCCACGTGTATGAGGAACAGACACGCATGCGTCCAATGCGTCGCATAGACCCCTCAGCCCACGAGTACGACGGCCCTCCGGAGAGGAAGGTGGGGTGAGGCATGTCTGAGGACTTGTTGGGGCTCATCCCGGAGTTCAACTTGATACAGGACCCCGTACTGAGGGAGAAGTGCATCAAGGCCTGGGACGAAGGGATGAGACGCGGTGGATGGAAACCCGGCGACTTGAAGGAGATGGCCTTCACTCTGCTTATCCCTGACTGTCCGGTGGACTTCGTGGAACATACACGCGCTGTCACTCTCACGTGCGTAGGAGTGGCCGACGTTTTCGAGAAGATCTACGGCGATAGGAACCCTATCCATCGCGACTATCTCATCGCCGGGGCGCTGCTCCACGACGTCGGCAAGCTCTTGGAATACACCAGGATCGAGGGCCGGACGGTCAAGAGCGAGTTCGGGGGATGGCTTCGCCATCCCTTTGGGGGGGTCATTCTGGCAGCGGAGCAGGGGTTGCCCTCCGAGGTGCTGCATATGATCGCTACCCATGCCAAAGAGGGCGATCTCGTGCACCGCAGCAAGGAGGCCATCATCCTGTACCATGCCGATTTCACCAGTTTTGAGACCCTGAAATAGCTGCGGCTCCTGCCGCGGCCTGTCGTACAGACATCTAGTCCTGGGTCTGCTATCAGGCGGACAAGGAGAGGATGGTGTTGCATGTCGGGAAAGACGATCGTCGAGAAGATCCTGAGCGAGCATTCTGGAGAGGATGCCTGGGCTGGAGATAGGGTGTGGGCCGAGCTGGACCTGGCGGTGGTCAGGGATTTTGGCGGGCCCAACGTCGTCCTAGAGTACGAGAAGCAATTGGATGACAGACCGGTCTGGGACCCGGCGAAGATCGCCATGACCTTCGACTACCAGGCCCCGGCCAAGGTGGTGCAGGTGGCCAACAACCAGCGCATCTGCCGCGAGTTCGCCGAGAAGCACGGTATCCGACACGTCTTCGACGTCAACGCTGGCATCGGTCAACACGTCCTGCTGGAGCATGGAATGGTGCTGCCGGGCAGTGTGATCATCGGGACGGATAGCCACATGAACCTTCTCGGCGCCGTTGGGTCGTTTTCTACCGGCATGGGCACCACAGACGTGGCCGCAGGCTGGGCCACGGGGCGCTTGTGGTTTAGGGTGCCGGAGACAATCAAGGTGACCTTCAAGGGCGAGTACCGGTATCCGGCGTCGGCCAAGGACCTGACCCTGTTTCTGCTTTCCCGGGTAGACATAACCAAGACTATCTACAAGTCATTGGAGTTCTATGGCCAGCCCATCGACTCTCTGTCGCCGGCTGGACGATTGACCCTGGCCAGTATGGTGACGGAAATGGAGGGCAAGATCGGGTTCATCATCCCGGATGAGGCCATCCTGGCCTGGATCGGCGAGCGCGCTGGAAGATCGGTGGAGGCGGTAGCCCCTGACCGAGATGCCTCCTATTGGGAGGAGTGGGAGTTTGAGGTGAGCGGATTGGAGCCCCTCATCGCCTGTCCCGACAGGCCGGACAACGTGAGGCCCGTGCGCGAGGTGGCTGGCACCCACGTGGATGAAGTCTTCATCGGTTCCTGCACCAACGGCCGTCTGGAAGACCTTAGGGTAGCCGCCGAGGTCCTGGAGAGGATGGGCGGCAAGATCGCTCCTCATGTCCGGCTGATCGTCACGCCGGCGACTACGGAAGTGGCCATGGAGGCTCTGGAGGCTGGGCTCTACGAGACGTTTGTAAGGGCAGGCGCCATGGTTACTAACCAGGGTTGTTCGCTTTGCACTATCGGGCACCATGGCGTTCTCGCCGAGGGAGACGTGCTGGTGAGCACCGGCAACCGCAACTTCAGAGGAAAGCTGGGCAAGGGAAGCAGCGCCTATCTGGCCAGCCCGGCAGTGGCAGCCGCCACGGCCGTAAAGGGCGAGATCGCCCTTCCCGAGTGAACCGGCACACCTGGACGGAGAGTGAGAGATGAGCGGAAAGTTCGTGTTTACGGGCCAGGCCTGGGTGGTGGGGGATGACATCGATACCGACATGATCTATCATGGCAGCTACCTTCCCCTGACCGACCCCAAGGAGATGGCCAAGCACGCCCTGGAATATGTTCCGGGTATGGAGGACTTCACGGAGAAGGTGCAACCCGGAGACATCCTGGTGGCTGGGAAGAACTTCGGCTGCGGGTCGTCTCGCGAGCACGCTGTGATCACGTTACAGTATAATGGTGTGGCCGCCGTCCTCGCCGAGAGCTTTTCCCGCATTTTCTATCGCAATGCTGTCAACCTGGGCTTTCCTATCCTGGAGGTTCCGGGGATCACCCAGGCGGTGGAGACGGGGGATAAGCTGGAGGTGGACGCCAGCACAGGTCGGATCCGCAATCTGAGCAAGGAGTCTGAACTGCAGGGCCATCCCCTATCGGGACTGGAGAAAGAGATCATGACCGCCGGAGGCCTGTTTGGCTATCTGAAGCAGGAACTGGAAGCGAAGGAGTAGTCATGGGCCAGACGTTCGCAGAGAAGATCCTGGCCGGGAAAGCTGGACTGGATGAGGTGGAGCCAGGGCAGATCGTTACGGTGCCGCCTGACAAACTCCTCACCCACGACAACACGGCGGCCATAGCGAAGATCTTCCGAGAGATAGGCGTTGAGCGAGTGGCCAGGCCCGAGACCAACGTAATCGTCCTGGACCATGTGGTCCCGGCGGCCACGGAGGGCCATGCCACGAACCACCAGCAGATACGTCGTTTCGTTGCCGAGCAAGGGATAGCCAACTTCTACGATGTGGGGGAGGGCATCTGTCACCAGGTGATGCCCGAGAAGGGGCACGCTCTTCCCGGGTCTCTCATCGTGGGGAGTGATTCCCACACCCCGACGCACGGCGCTTTTGGGGCCTTCGCGGCGGGCATCGGCCGCACGGAAGCCGCGGCCGTGATGGCCACGGGCCACATCTGGCTGATGGTTCCCTATTCGTTCCGGATCGTAATCAGCGGCCAGGTGCCGAAGGGGGTATCTGCGAAGGACATCATCCTGCACATCATCGGGGACCTGGGGGCCGATGGTGCGGACTACCGATCAGTGGAATTCGCTGGGCCCGTGGTGAGCGAGATGAGTGTGGCCAGCCGTATGGTTCTGTGCAACATGGTGGCCGAGATGGGTGCCAAGGCGGGTGTGGTTGAGCCTGACTCGAAGACCCGTGACTGGCTGAGGGGCAGGACCACAGTGGAGTATGAGGAGGTCTTTGCTGATCCCGATGCTAGGTATGAACGCGTTCTCGAGTACGATGTCAACGCGTTAGAGCCGCAGGTTGCTCGACCGCACACAGTGGACAATGTGGTCCCGATCTCGGCAGTGGTTGGGACCAGGATTGACCAGGCTTTCATTGGGACCTGCACCAATGGCCGAGTAGAGGATTTCGAGGTGGCCGCGAGGATTCTGCGTGGTAAGAAGATTGCCCCAAACACCAGATTGTTGCTCCTTCCGGCCAGCCGTGAGGTTCTCTTGGCTGCTATGGCAGAAGGACTGGTGACCGATCTGGTTACCGCAGGTGCCGTGATACTCAACCCTGGCTGTGGTCCGTGTTTGGGCGCTCATCAGGGCGTGATGGCCCCCGGAGAGGTCACTATATCGACGGCTAACAGGAACTTCAAGGGTCGCATGGGGTGCAAGGACGCGGAGATCTACCTGGCTAGTCCCGCCACGGTCGCGGCCTCTGCCTTGAGGGGGGAGATAGTTGATCCCCGCGAATTCCTGTAGTTCAGCGAGGGAAGAGCATAGATGTGGAAAAAGGTTCACACCGGCCGGGTCTGGAAATACGGGGATGACGTCAACACCGATGTGATCTACCCGGGCAAATACACCTACACGGAGTTGCCGCCAGAAGAGATGGCCAGGCACGCCTTGGAGGACCTGGACCCCCGCTTTGCCAAAGAAGTGAAGGCCGGTGACATCGTCGTCGCTGGCAGGAACTGGGGGTGTGGCAGTTCCAGGGAGCAGGCGGTTACCTGCCTCAAACATGCTGGAGTGGGAGCTCTGATCGCCAAGTCTTTCGCGCGCATCTACTTCAGAAACGCCATCAATCAGGGCCTGCCTATAGTCCAGTGCCCTGCGGTGGAGAGCGTGGAATCTGGCGAAGAGGCCACCGTGGATTTCTCGGCCGGCAAGGTGATCACGCCGCGAGGGGAGTACTCGTTTCCGCCGTTGTCCGACTTCGTGATGGGCATCCTCGAGGATGGCGGCCTGATCCCTCATGTGCGTCGGCAGCTAGGCATAGAGTGATGGTAGGGGAGTAGGATCTCTCCGGTAGGAGGTAGAGAAGAAAGTGGCCAAGTACAGGATCGCATGGTTGCCGGGCGATGGCATCGGCAAGGACGTCATGGATGCAGCCCGTATCGTCCTTGACGAGGTGAAGCTGGATGCGGAATACATCCCTGGAGATGTGGGATGGGAGTTCTGGCGCACAGAGGGGGAGGCGCTTCCTCAGCGCACGGTGGAACTGCTGAGCAACACCGATTGCTGCCTGTTCGGGGCGATCACCTCGAAGCCCAAGGAGGAAGCGGCACAGGAGTTGGCGGCAGAGCTGCAGGGACAGGGGCTGGTCTACTTCAGCCCTATAGTGCGCATCAGGCAGATGCTGGACCTGCACACCAACATGCGGCCGTGCAAGGCGTACCCCGGCAATCCCCTCAACTATCGTGACGACATAGACCTGGTGGTCTTCCGGGAGAATACGGAGGGCCTGTACAGCGGGGTGGAGTTTTATCCCTTGCCTGACCAGGTCAGGCAGACGTTGCTCAAGAACCACCCCAAGATGGCCCGCTTCGCGGGGGTGCCGGCCGACGAGATCGCCATCTCCCTTCGGATCCTCACCAA
>DATEXS010000149.1:0-14497 GCA_035256725.1 Anaerolineae bacterium | reverse complement strand
GGAGTTCTTCCGGCATTCCGACCCCGAGCGTATTCGCTCCGCCACACACATGGTCAAGCAGCTGACAGACTACTGTGTGGACCTGATGAAAGAGGAGCGTTACGACCTCCTGATGGTCGTATATACCAACACGGACATGGCTAACCACTTCTTCCGTAAGTACGTCGAGCCAGCCTATCCAACTTACAGCACGGAGGGAGCAGAGACTTACGGCAATGTTCTTCTGGAGCAGTACCAGCTTGCCGACGAGGCGGTGGGCCGACTGGTGGAACAGGCCGGTGACGACGCCAACGTACTCATCCTGTCCGACCACGGCTCTGGGGTGCATGCCACCCACTACTTCCACACCAACTCCTGGCTGAACCGCATGGGCTGGCTAAAAGTAAAAGCTGGCGTGTCGCCCCGGGCAGCGAAGGCGGCTAGAGCAGCGCTGGAGTATGTTCGGGTCAGAACACCATGGGCGCGCGACTTCGTCAAGCGGAGGTTCCCGGACGTCGTGAAACGCGGGATCACTTCGGGGCTTCAGTCCACGTCTGCGCTGGACTGGTCCCGTACCATGGCCTACCGCGTCCCTATGTTCTACTTCGTGGAGGGCATCGTCATCAACCTCGTCGGACGGCAACCGCAGGGCATTGTCCAACCAGGGCGCGAGTACGAGGAACTGCGCGACCAGATCATCGCCGAGTTGGGCAAAGTCACCGATCCGGCCACCGGGCAGCCGGTGCTCAAGCAGGCCCTCAAGAGAGAGGAGGAGTACTCCGGACCTTTCCTGGAGAAAGCCCCAGACGTCGTGGTCTTCTACGATTATGACTATGCCGGAGGGCCCAACCCCATCGGCCCCATCATCACCCCCATCGAGCGATACACCCTGGAGACATGGAGCGGCCTGCACCGCATGAATGGCACTCTGATCATGTGGGGCAAGGACGTGCTGCCCGGCGCGCGCATCGAGGGGGCCAGGATAGTGGATCCCGCTCCGACCCTCCTCTATCTACTGGGCCTGCCCGTCCCGAAGGACATGGATGGCCGAGTGCTCTCGGAAGCGTTGGCACCTGCCCTGCTGTCAAGTCGTCCCATCGAGTATCGGGACTCCCTGGACAGAGGCACAGATGGTGAAAGAGGAGGATATCTCGACCAGGATGAGGAGGAGCAGATCAGAGAGGCCCTGCGGGGATTTGGCTACATCGAATGATTTGTGATGAGCGCGGGAGAGCCTGTCCAGTTTTGCCCCTCCGTAGGGGGGACTCACTTGGCTGAGGAGACGAGCACGGGCCACAAGGTCATCATCCTGGGGCTCGACGGTGCCACTCTGGACCTGATCATTCCCTGGGCGAACCAGGGCCACCTACCTGCCTTCCAGCGTATGATCCAAGAGGGAACCACCGGCGAATTGCGCTCCACCATTCAGCCCCTCACCGCCCCGGCATGGATCTCGTTCATGACCGGCTTGAACCCTGGGAACCACGGCATCTATGACTTCATCCGACGCAAGCCCGACAGCTATGACATCGAACTCGTGTACGCAGGCAATCTGCGCTGCAAGACCATCTGGACCCTGCTCAGCGAGGCAGGGAAGCGAGTCGGCGCCATCAATGTACCCATGACCTACCCGCCGCGACCGGTTAACGGATTCCTCATCTCTGGCATTGACACCCCCGGCCTGGGAAGCCCCTTCATCTATCCAGCAGATCTCTATGACGAGCTGAAGAAGAAGGTCGGTGATTACATCATCGCTGTCAGCGGAAACGACCAGGAGGAGTGGGCCAGGGGATTCCGCTCCATGGTAGAGATCAGGACCAAGGTCTTCGACTACCTGCGCAGAAACAAGGCTTGGGACTGTCTGATGGTCGTATACTCTGCCACGGACATGGCCCAGCACGTTTTCTGGAAGAACATGGAAGGGCTTGCGTCGAGCAGTCCGAGCCCGGAGGACCTGCGGTACGGGGGAATCATCCTGGAGGTCTATCAGAGTATAGATCAAATGCTGGCCGGCCTGCTCGACGAAGTAGACGACCATACTACCATCGTGATTATGTCCGACCACGGTGCCGGGCCCCTCAAGCGCGCCGTCTTCATGAACAGATGGCTGGAAGAGCAAGGGTGGCTGGTGCTGCGGGACAGTGCAGAATCCTCCGCTGTTGTCTCCCTGGGCTTGCGCGCTACCAGAGACGTCCTCCGCAGAGCGCTCCTTGCAGGAAAGAGATACCTCCCAGCTCAGGCCAGAGGCTGGCTCAAGCGTTACCTCCCAGGGGTGCGAGACTCCATCGAGGGGTTCATGCTATCCTCCCAGCTCGACTGGTCCAGAACTAAGGCGTTCTCCCTTGGCTCCTACGGCAGCATCTATCTCAATCTCAGGGGAAGAGAACCCCAGGGTATTGTGGAGCCCGGGCCCGAGGCCGAGGAGGTGTTCAGGCAGATAGTCGGGGGTCTGGAGGAATTGAGGGACCCCGACACCGGCGAGCGCGTAGTAGAGAAGGTGCACCGCAAAGACGAGCTGTACTGGGGCGAGTATGTGGGCTTCGCCCCTGACCTGATAGTGCAATGGAAGAACTACGAGTATGACTGCCGCCAGCGGTTTGGCACCGAGGAGACAGCAGTCTTCGGAGACGCCCTGACGCTAAGCGATTTGCAGGAGGCGCAGAACATGAGCGCGGTACATCGACTGCACGGCACGCTCATGCTGCGGGGCAGCCATGTTCCCCAGGCGCACAGGATCGAAGGGGCACAGATCATCGATCTCGCTCCCACCGTTCTGTACCTGTTGGGGCAACCCGTGCCCAAGCGAATGGATGGAAGAGTCTTGACCGACGCCATCGATGAGGGCTATGTTTCCGCGCATCCCATCGTCTACGCCGATGATCTTGCAGACGCGTACGGCCGCGTGGACGGAGCGTACACGGACGAGGAAAGTCAGACTGTGAGTGACAGGTTGCGGGGGTTGGGGTATCTTCAGTAGCGACGGACTCGCGGCAAGCCGTGCTCGCCCGTGCACCCAGGTCACCTGAGCAAGAGCAGATCATTGGAGAACACGGGATTCCCTCAGCATACCTCGACCGGGCCACCGCTAAGCGGTAGCCAGACAAATGACTACCTGCAAACCTCACTAATTTGGGTTTGCCTGGTAGCCTGTGGGCTTCTGATCGGCGCCTTCACCGCGCTCGAGCCTGCTCTGGCCATCGTGGCAGTCCTGGGCTTCTCCGTGCTCCCTTGGGCCATCGGCCACATCCCCCTCGTCGTCCTGCTGCTCGCAGTGTACACGCCCTTCGAGGAGTTTGTCCTCAAATGGCTGCCTGGTTCGGTGGCCAATGGTCTTCGCTACGGCCCTGAGGCCCTGATACTCCTGCTGCTCGCGGCTCTGCTACTCAGGAACATCCGAGAGGGGATTTGGTGGAAGAAGACCCCCCTCGATCTACCCGCCGCGCTGTTCCTCATCTTCTCGGGGCTTTCTGCATTGGCCTACGATGTGCCTGCCGCAGTCTGGATCCTGGGCATCCGGGAATTTGCTCGTTATCTCCTCCTCTACTACTTGGTCGTCAACGCAGGAATCACCTACAGGGCGATGAAGGTCTTGACGGGAGCACTGCTGGCCGCCGCCGCAGTAGAGGCCGTTATCGGGCTGATGCAGGTGATCTTCGGCAGCCAGTTCAGCCTGTTTCTCATCCCCCAGGACGTAGTGGTCGGAGAAGTCGTGGTCCGCGAGGGTTTCACCCAGATCATCAGTGGAGGCACGCGCATCTTTGGTACCTTGGGCCGATACAGCCGCTTCGGCCTTTACCTGGGGATCTTCATTCTCCTGGCCTCGGGCCTCTACCTAGGCCTTAGGCGCAAACTGACCGCCATCCAGAAAGCCGGTTTTGTCGCCTTCGCGGCCGTGGTGGCCCCGGCCATGGTCCTCAGCTTCTCCCGCACATCGTGGCTGGCCATGTATGCGGGAGGTATCGCTCTGCTGGCACTGCTCAGATGGAAGAAGATGCTGCTGGCCGCTCTGCTCCTGCCAGTTGTGGTTACGGCACTGCTCCTATCCTCTGTGGTCATCGAAGACTGGCGAGCCGGTCACGCTGAAGAGGCTTCGCTAACAGAGCGCTTCGCCTCCACCTTCTCGCCGGAATACCTGGATGTGCTGTTCACCAGAGGCAGGCTGTTCATCGTGACCAGGGTCGCGCCCATCGTCCTGCGCGAGCACACCTGGCTGGGAGTAGGCCCAGGTACCATGGGCTCCATCGCCACAGGGGCCGGCACCAACAGCCCCGGACTGTTCCCCGAGTACTCCCACGAGGATTGGCTGGACGTTTCGGCGGTGGGAAGAGCTGCTTCGCTAAGGTTTCTCCACGACGTGGGCTGGGCCGCGATCCTGACCCAGGTCGGCGTGCTGGGAACCGCTGCCTACCTGTGGATGATCTGCGAGTTGGTCCGTACGGCCTTACGCGTCTTCGCGGGTTCCGATGATCCCTTTCTGCGAGGTTTGTCCGCTGGTTACGTGGCGCTGGTTGTAGCCGTGGCGCTGTCCAACTTCGCCGTATTCTCCCTGAGCCTGCGGGCGGTCAGCATGTACCTCTGGCTCTTCGGCGGGATGCTCACGGCGCACTTTTTCCGCGTTCGCAGGGAGCAGTCAGCTGCGTCTGCCGAACTTGCAGTGGCTCTGGCTAACGATCGGACTCCACATGGCACTGGGTGACGACAACCAGAAGCTGAAAGTGCTGTCCGTCAACAAGTTCCATCACATCACTGGTGGGGCAGACCGGCATTACCTCGAGTGGTCACATCTCCTGGAGAGACGCGGCCATACGGTGATACCCTTCTCCATGCACCATGAAAGGAACCAAGACACGCCTTATGCCAGGTACTTCGTCGATAAGGTGGACTTCTTCGACTCAAGGACCAGAGATCTGCCCGCCATGGCCCTCCGCGTCCTGTACTCCACTCAGGCACGAAAGCGGATCGAAGCGCTGATACAGGACACACAACCCGACATCGCCCACCTGCACAACGTGGCCCACCAGTTGTCACCCTCCATCCTGCATTCCCTGAAGAAGTTCGGCATCCCCGTGATTCAGACCGTCCACGACTACAAATTCGGTTGTCCTGCCTACATGTTCTACACCGAGGGCCAGGTGTGCGAAAGATGCAAGGGCCGTCGTTACTACAATGTGGTGCTTCACAAATGTAATCACGGATCCTTGGCCGCCAGTGCCCTGAACTGCGCAGAGATGTACTTTCACGAACTGATAGGGATCTACGACAACGTGGACCTGTACATCTCACCCAGCAACTTCCTCAGGGAGAAGATGATCGACTACGGTGTCTCAGCGGCGCGAGTGGTCAGGATCCCTAACTTCATCGCCCTGGATCAGTACACGCCGGACTACACCCACAGCGACTATTTCCTGTTCTGTGGCCGACTGCTGGGCATCAAAGGTATCCGCACGCTCATGGCAGCTATGCAGTTCATCAAGGAACCACAGTTGTACGTGGTGGGGGATGGAGAACTGAGGCACGAACTGGAGTCGTACGCCTCAGAGCGCGGGATGGACAACGTCTCCTTCCTCGGATACAAGTCGGGAGAGGAGTTGAAGTCCATCATTGCCAAGAGTATGTTCAGCGTGATACCATCCGAGTGGTACGAGAATCTTCCGTACGCGGTTCTGGAGTCCTTCGCCTTGGGTACACCTGTCTTGGCGGCCAACCTGGGGGGAATCCCCGAGTTGATCGAACCGGGCGTAGACGGCGTACTCTTCAAACCTGGCGACGTGGCTGATCTGGTGGAGAAGATACGAAATCTCGTCGCGCACCGGCAATCCTTACCGGAGATGGGCAGGCTAGCCAGGGCCAAGATCGAGCGGCAATACGACGCCGATTCCCACTACAACAGGGTAATGTCACTGTACCGGACACTGCTGGAAGAGAAGAACTATCACGGGCAGCCAGGGTGCGAGGCCAGTGCGGCAGGCTGAGCGACTTTTGCGGCGCTCCCCGGTCCTGTCTTGCCGGCGGCCGAGATCGCGAGTCTGACGCCCTTTGACTACAGGAGATGGACGCGGCCACAAATATGCGGACCTCTCCTCCTTGCGGAAAGGTCGAAGGAGAGCCAACATACTGCCTTTCGATGCGGCCACGAGAAGGCCCCTCTGCCGTCGGGAGTCTTGCACCCCAGGCAGGTATCGCAGAGGTCCTCGTATTGTCAACCATGGAGATTAGCGAGTGAGAGTCCTGGTAACCGGCGCAAACGGGATGCTCGGACGCGACCTGTGTAGCATCTTTGAGCAGAAGCACGAAGTTGTTGCCACAGACGTGGACGAGATGGACGTCAGGGATTATGCCCTCGTTTTCCAGACTATGAACGAGGTGAGTCCCGACCTGGTGGTCCATCTGGCCGGCATCACTGATGTGGACAGATGTGAGAAAGAGCCCGATCTTGCTTACAGCGTCAACGCGCTGGGCACCAGGAACGTCGCTCTGGCCTGCCAGCGCCTCCAGGCGACGATGGTCTACGTCAGCACCCTCGCTGTGTTCGACGGAACCAAGTGCGAGCCTTACACCGAGTTCGATAAACCCAACCCTCAAAGTCAGTACGCTAGAGCGAAGTATCAGGGCGAAGCCGTGGTCAAGGACTTCCTGGACAGCTACTACATCGTCCGCGCTGGTTGGCTCTTTGGAGGTGGAAAGGAAGACAAGAAGTTCGTAGGCCGGATCATTGAGCTAGCCAGAACGCGCAGCGAACTGATGGTAGTCAACGACAAGTTCGGCTCTCCCAGCTACACCAAGGACCTCTCCTCCGGCATCATGCAGCTAGTAGAGACGGGTCAATACGGAACCTACCACATGGTCAACCCAGGGCCAGCGAGCAGCAGATACGAGATCGCGGAGAAGATCATCGAGTATGCCAAGATAGGCAACTGCCGGTTGATCCCATGCTCGTCGGCCTACTTCCCTCTGGCTGCGCCACGCCCCCGGATGGAGGCGGGGCACAACTACAATCTGGACCTGATGGGCTTGCGGCTCATGCGCCCCTGGCAGGACGCCCTCAAGGAGTACATTGAGACCAACTGGAACGAGTAGCAGGGTCAGGATCAGCGTGCTGGGCACCCGTGGCGTGCCCGCCAACTACTCCGGCCTGGAGACGGCCGTGGAACGCATCGGTGAACGCCTGGCCCGCAAGGGGCACGAGATTGTGGTCTACTGCCGCAGGCACAATGTGACCATTGAGGAAGATACCTACAAGGGGATGGAGTTGATCAAGCTGCCCTCCATCAACAACAAGTACCTGGACACTCTGAGCCATACCTTCCTGTCGGCGCTTCATATCTTCGTGCACAGGCCAGACCTGATCCATCTCTATGGCGTTGGCAACTCCGTCTTCCTCATCCCTCTCCGCCTCCTACACCGCCCGCTCGTGATCTCGGTTGACGCTCTGGACTGGCAACGCAAGAAGTGGAATCGTTTCGCCTCCTTCTGTCTGCGCTCCTCTGCGGGGGTAGCTGTCCGCTTCTCAGACGGCTACATTGTGGACTCCCAGGAGGTGGCCAAGTACTACAGGGACCGGTACGACAAAAAACCTGTCTACATCGCCTATGGCGCCGATATGCCGGAGCCGGGGAAGGGCGAGGGTTCTGTGAAAGACTTCGGTCTGGAGCCGCGGAAGTACGTCCTCTTTGTGGGCCGTCTGGTACCGGAGAAGGGCGTACACCATTTGATCAAGGCCTTTAGCATGGTGGACACCGACCTCCAGTTGGCCATAGTAGGCGACAACCCCCACGACACGAACTACGTGGAATCGCTGAAGTCCGCTACTGACCCACGGGTCCGCTTCCTGGGCTTCGTGTACGGCGATGGGTACCAACGCCTGTGCAGCAACGCCTATCTGTACGTCCAACCGTCTGACGTGGAAGGCACCTCCCCCGCACTTCTCGGCGCCATGGGCTTCGGCAACTGCGTGCTGGTGAGCGACATACCCGAGAACCTGGAGACCGTGGGCGACGCTGGCTTCTCATTCGAAAGGAGCAACCCCACGTCTCTGAAAGAGAAGCTGGAGTGGCTGCTGGGTCATCCCGAAGTGGTGGACGAGTACGGCAAGAAAGCAAGGGCGCGGGTGACGAGTGTCTACAGTTGGGACAGGATAGCCGAGGACATGGAGGAATTGTACCTGTCCGTCTTGGCCGGAGACGCCTTGGAGGGCAAGGATTCCATTGGCGGATAGACGAGCGACCGGGTTTGCCATCCTACTTTGTCTCTCAGATCTGGCCCTGACGGCGGCGGCTCTATATGCAGCTTCGGTGGCCCGTGTCACCCTACCCTGGGGGGCAACTCTCTGGCGGGGTATCCGACTGAATGTGCAGGTATACATCCTGGCACTCTTGGTCTGGATCTCCGTTTTTCTCCTTCTGTCTGTCTACGATCCCAGGAGAAATCAGCGTTTCGCCGATGAACTGCAGACTGTCCTGGTGGGCATTTCTGTAAGCACGCTGGTCTTTGCAGGAACCCTCTACCTGACTTATCGAGATGTTCCCCGGCTGCTGTTTCTATACTTCTTCGTTTTCGACCTTTTTCTCCTCCTCTGTTGGCGGGCACTGCTTCGCGGCCTTCTGCGGCTGGCCGGTCGATCAAGGCAGGCCAGGCGAAGCGTCCTCGTTGCCGGGGCGGGCGAGGTAGGACAGAACGTGGTTGCCGCTTTGCAGCAACGGGACTGGGCTGGCCTCGAGGTTGTAGGCTTTGCTGACGACGACCCTGAGAAGCAAGGGACTAGCGTGAACGGCTTTCCGGTCCTGGGCACCCTCCAGCAGATACCCCTCCTTATTGAGGAAGGGCGGATCCAGGAGGTCATTTTCGCGCTGCCACTGCGGGCCCATCAGGAGGTGGCCAACCTGGTAGTAGCCCTGCAGAGGCTGCCTGTGGTGGTAAAAGTAGTGCCCGATTTCTTCGATCTCGCTTTTTATCGTTCCGGTATCACAGTTGACGATCTCGGTGGAATCCCGCTCCTGAACTTGAGGGCCTCGGCCATCGAGGGCTTCCCTCGCGCGGTCAAGAGGGCCTTCGACGCGGTGGGGGCGACCCTTGCTCTGATCCTACTCTCACCTGTGATGCTCCTCATCGCCGTCCTCATCAAGCTGGATTCCAGAGGGCCGGTGATCTTCAGCCAACTCAGAATTGGCGAGAACTGCCAGCCGTTCCAGATGTACAAGTTCCGCTCCATGGTCGCCGACGCTGAGAGCAAACTCAACGAGGTCGCGGTCGAGACAGTGGACGGAGAAGTCGTTCACAAGGTGAGAGATGACCCCCGGGTCACTCGCGTGGGGAGGATTCTGCGACGCGCGAGCCTTGATGAACTACCCCAGCTATTCAACGTGATCAAGGGAGAAATGAGCGTGGTGGGTCCGCGTCCCGAGTTGCCTTTTCTGGTGGACAAGTACGAGGCCTGGCAGCGCAAGAGGTTTGCTGTCCCGCCGGGGATGACCGGCTGGTGGCAGATCAGCGGGCGCAGCGATCGCCCCATGCACCTGCACGTTGAGGACGACCTATTCTATATCCAGAACTACTCGCTGCTGCTGGATCTCCAGATTCTCTGGAAAACGGTAGCAGCGGTACTACGCCGCCGTGGCGCGTTCTAGAGCGGTGAATGCACCGCTTTGCGCAAAGGTGACAAGCGGTAAGCAGCCTGTCCTGAGCAAGCACCGGGCGAATCGCGATGCGCACGGGCAATCGACGCCTTCGCGGACACCGTCCGGCGCCACCGCGGTTGAACCTTCGTTGCACCGATCTGTCCCGCATCGGGCATGCCCAGACCTGAGCAACAGCCCTGAGCGGGCAGGCAGCCCGAAGCCCCACGGGCCCCTTGCCACCACTGCGGGCGGTGTCCGGCCCACTGCCGTGTCGTGTCTCCAGGACGCGGGCCACAACAGCCGGTACGCAGGTACAGAGAAACTATGCCTCCTGTGGAACTCAAGCTCGAGACAGTAGACGCATGACAGGGACCGCAGGCTACGAAGCGAGAACGACGAGGACGCCAATGACCTTTGGCGTACTCCTTCTGATCTTCCTGCTCGGAATGGGGTTGCGGCTCCATCAGCTGGATGCAGACAGCTTATGGCTGGACGAGGTGCACACCGCCATCACCTCGCGGTTGGACTTCGTCTCCATGCTGAACTTCCTGGTGGAGGAAGACGTACACCCGCCGCTGCACTATCTGTTGACCCACTGGTTGATAGCATTCCTGGGCACGAGTGATTTCCTCATTCGATTACCATCCGCCTTGTTTGGCTCAGCCTCTGTCGTACTGGCCTATAAGCTGGGAGAGTTGCTGTGGACCAGAAAGGAAGGCCTCGTCGGCGCCTTCATCCTCGCGGTGAACACTTACCTCGTCCACTATTCTCAGGAGGCCAGACACTATGCGCTGATGGTCTTCTTTGTGCTCTTTTCACTGATCTTCCTGATCCTCGCGGTGCGGCACGGTAGAATCGGCTCCTGGTTGGGCTTCGCCATGTGTACTAGCCTCGCTATCTACACCCATTACTTCTCCTTCCTGGTCCTGCCGTCACAAGTCGCCTTCGCCATGTGGATGATCTGGAAGAAAAGGCCTCCGACTGTGGCAGAAGAGCAGAGTCCGCCCCCTCATCCGCGTAGACAGACTTTGGCGCTCCTGGCCAGTTTGCTGCTGGTGGCGGCCTCTTACCTCCCTTGGCTCCCCGCAATGCGAGCTCAGCTTCTGAAACCCGATATAGGGCTCCAGGGGTTCGGCAGTGTCCCAGAATCGGCCGCGCATCTTTCGCTGGGTTTCTTCCGTGACCTACTGGCAGACTACACAGGTTGGGATGGGGTTCCATTGCTGCTGCTCCTCGCCCTGTTCATGATCGGACTATCGCGATGCCGCCGTGAACACCTTCTGCTCTTCGGGCTCTGGATTGTCACCCCCTTCGTCTTTCTGGCGGTGGTGCAGGCGAAGCACTTCTTTGACGTCAGGTACACGATCTTCATCCTTCCCCTGTGCCTGCTCTTGGTGGGCAGGGGCACGAGCGCATCAGCCGCTTGGTTGGGGCGCCCGCTCGGCCACCGGACCGGCCAGCGACACACCTCCTCTGTGCTGCTGTCTTCTTTCGCCATCCTCTTGGGTTTGCTGAACGTCGCACCACTCAGAGACTACTACACGCATCAAAAGGAGGACTGGCGCGGGACTGCCCGATACCTGGCTGCGAACCTGGTACCAGGCGACGGCATAATCGGTGATAGCACGCTGTACGGAACTGGTAGCGATGCAGATCGCGTCACGAAGAGCCTTCCCTACTACCTGGACGCCTACGGCGTCACCGGCAACCCGGTCTTTCGTGTCCGACAGGGTCTGTGGAAGCAGCTTACGGAGTGGGATCATTGGAACGGGAGGCTGTGGGCCGTATTGTGGCACCCCCAACGAGATCTGGATGAGGCTTCAACCGCCCAAGCTGTCGAGTTCCCCGGTGTTTCCGTCGTGCGCCTCCGGGAGCCGTCCGGCGACGCCCTCCTGGACACCGAGCGTTTGCTGCGACTGCTCCTTGGCCTGATACCGGAGGGCAGCGCTCGATTCGACGTGCACCTGACCCTAGCTAATATCTACATCCGTACAGGTCGGCTGGAGCATGCAAAGTCAGAGCTTCAGCTAGCGAGTGAACTCATGCCTGACCATCCCACGGCCTCTGCTTCTCTTGAGAAGGAGCTAGCGCGCTGCGGACGACTCTCCCAGGCCTTGGACGGAATGCGCTATCCACTCTGGCGCAACTTCGGCAATGAGGTGGCTCTTCTGGGCTACGCCTTCGCTCCAGACACGGCGCAGCCAGGGGACACGTTGGAGCTCACTGCCTGGTGGTATCCGATGCAGGAGATGGAAAGAGACTATACCGCTTTCGTCCACGTCCTGGACCTCGACGGTAGTGTTCGGGCGCAACAGGACAAGCTGCTGCGGCGCGGACGGCGCACGACCTCGCACTGGAAGCCAGAAGAGGTAGTCACGGTGAAGTACGAGATGCTATTGCCTGCCGACGCACCTCCAGGACTGTACACTATCAACGTGGGTGTCTACTACTGGGAGACCGCAGAGCGGTTGTCTGCGCGGGATGAGTCCGGTCAGAGACTATCCGGCGACATGGTGCGCCTGCACCAGATAGAGGTGAAACACCAAAATGACTAGCATGGCGCACTCCCTACCTTGGTTGGGACTCTCCCGGGCCAACCAAAGCTCTAACTGCGCGCGAGCACACCCGGGGAGAATCGGCGCCTTCCAACACGAACTACACCGGTTATGGCCACCCGCTGCAGCAGCTATGACATCGGCCAGGCGCGCAATAGAACAACCGACCGCTCTCGAGTTGGTATCGGAAGTACTATGATCGAAAGGCGTGTGACGAAGCCCTTCCACCTAGCGCTGCTTGCGGGGATCGTCGTGCTCGGCATGGGATTGCGGCTCTATCAACTCGACACCGACAGCATGTGGCTGGACGAAGTGAAACTAGTGATCACCTCGCGTTTGGACTTCGTCTCCATGCTGAACTTCCAGGCGGAGGAAAGCGTGCACCCGCCGCTGCTCTACATCATCACCCGCTTCTTCCTGACCTTTGTAGGAGACGGCGACTTCGTGGCCCGGCTCCAGGCGACGTTGTTTGGCTCTCTCTCCCTACTCCTGACCTACAAGCTGGGAAAGATGCTCTGGACACGAAGGGAGGGGCTAATAGGCGCCTTCCTGCTGGCCGTCAATGCCTATCACATCCACTACTCGCAGGAAGCCAGGCACTATGCCCTGATGGTTTTCCTCGCGCTCCTGTCCCTGATCTTCCTCCTCAAGGCGCTCCAGAGCGGCCAAAAGAGGATGTGGATTCTCTTTGGCCTTTCCGCTGGCCTCAATATCTATACACACTACTTCGCGTTTCTGATACTGGCCAGCGAGGTGCTCTTCGCGGCATGGGTGATCTTCGAGAGCTGGCTGTCGTCCAGGCGCGCTCGCCAGCAGACCAACCCCCCGGGCAGACTACCGCTCGACTCGTCCTCTGAGCCTGCGGTCTCTGTCCATCCGTCGATGCCCGCCCGTTCCGCAACCCCGGCGCTCTGGGCTCTACCTAGCCCTCTCAAGCAGGCCCTCAGTTTGGTGGCAGTCCTCGCTGCCCTCGCGCTGTCGTATGTGCCTTGGCTGCCCTTCATGTACCAACAGCTCGTTGGACGACAGATAGGGTTTGAAGGATTGGGTGAGGGGACGCTCCCTCGTACGGAGCTTTCGGTGGAGTTCTTCAGTGACGCGCTTCAAGCATACACTCGAGTGGACGGAGCTCTCCTCTTGTTGTTCTTGGCTCTGTTAGCCCTGGGTCTGGCACGTTCTCGAGCCCGGTACACCGTGCTCTTCGGGCTGTGGATCGCGGTTCCGTTCGTGTTTCCCTTCATGGTCAGGGCCATTCACTTCTTTACCTACAGATATGCAGTCTACATCGTCCCCATTCTCCTCCTTGGGATGGCCAGGGGGATCTCGGTCCTGACCGGTTGGTTGACTCGTCGCTCGCCCGGGTTCAGGGATCATCAACGGTGGCGCCTGGCAGTCTCCTGGGTGCTCACCGTGTCCGTGTTCGGCGCCATCAGCGTGGCGCCCATCAGGGACTACTATGCCGTGCAGAAAGCCGACTATCGCGGCGTCGCTGGCTATTTGGCACAGAGACTCCTGCCCGGAGACGTAGTAGTGACCGACGGCCTCACGTATCGCATGGGTCAGGACTCGGACTGGACAGAGCGATGCCTCTCCTACTACATGGATTTCTACGACATGGACGAAACGCCGATTCTGCTCGCTCAGAGGGGGTTCTGGGCGAACCTGCAAGACGTAACAGGACCGGAGGGCGAGATCTCTGCGGTACTGGGCCGTAGGCAGAGACCCGCATTTTGGGACCAGGAGGCGGACGTCGTCGTGGTTGATTTCGAAGATCTATCGGTCATCCACCTGCGACAGCCAACTGGGGACCTGTACGAAGATGCCGTTTCCATGCTTGAAGCGCTGGTCAGACTCCTGCGCATGCCCGATGCCCAGTTTGACGCACGTCTGGCTCTCGCCGAGGCCTACGCCCAGATGGGTAGGGAAGTGGACGCGGGGTCCCAGATAGTGCTCGCCAGTACAGTCATGCCCGATGACGAAAGAGCCGTTGCCGACCTGGCGGAGGCGAGGTCCCAACTGCAACCATCCCTCGATGTCCAACTGGATGAGAACATCCTGGGCGACTCACTGTCCCTGCCCGGCTACAACATTCGCCCCACAAGCCTTCAGGCGGGAGACGCTGTGAGCATCACTCTGTGGTGGCAGACCTCGGCAAGCATGGAAATGGACTACACGGCCTTCATCCATATCCTGCGACCCGACGGCCAGGTGCTGGTCCAAGAGGACAGGCTACTGCGCTCTGGCAACCGGCCCACGTCGAGATGGCGCGTGGGAGAGGTGGTCAGGGACGAATACCAACTGACATTGCCTCCGGATGCCGAGCCCGCCCAGTATGTCGTCACAACCGGG
>DATEXS010000148.1:0-8436 GCA_035256725.1 Anaerolineae bacterium | reverse complement strand
ACGTGAGGTCGGGGAAGAATGTGTCGATCAAGTATTGTGCGCTAAGAAAGGCCACAAACGCCGCTATAAAAGCGGCAGGGAGGAATGTGTACCTGGCATTACCTTTCACGGTCACACCTCCTGATTGTAGGACCAGCCGGCAAAGTTCGCCTTCTAGAATGTCCGTTGTGTTTCATTTTGTACCCTGCCCGCAGGGGAGAGCGCTGAGCACCCCGCTGCGATCTGGCATGGATGATGGGGGAGGAGTGGCCAGCTTTACTTCTCCAGCGCTCCTCTGATGGCCCTCAACTCCTCAAGTATGGCGGTCAGCGTCTCGCCTGAAGCTGGCAGGGGGCCTCGCTCGACCTCGGCAGCCGTGGGCGCCATGCCGCCACGAAAACGGCGCAGCTCCGTGACCACCATCTCGTAGACCTCCTGGACGTTGGGCAGGCCCACCAGCTTCTCCTCGGCGCCGGATTTCCCGCTCATGCCCGCGGTCTGGATGTGCAGGGAGCCGAGACCAAAGAACCAGCGATCGAGGATGTCCCGACTGACCGTGATATTGGTGACTGTCCTGTACGGCACATGCTTGACGGAGTGGGTGATAATGCCCACGCGGACGATCACTTCGTCGTCCTGGACCTCATAGCTCAGGCTCCCATAGTAGGGGCCGGCCAGGAGGAGGGCCAGTATCCAGACCACCATCTCGCCAAGGGCAATGAGCAAAAAGACAGTGGTGGCCTCCCTGTCCGGAATGAGCAGGGCAAAGGCGATGGTTCCGCCAATAGCCAGCAGCCCCGCGACGGCAATGCCCACGCATACCTTGACCAGATAGCGGCGACTGGGTTTGAAGCTTCTGGTGGTCATCTTAGTTCCTCCTTTGTGGGCCTGCGCCCGGCCACCTCGCGAAGGCCCGAGGCACCACGCGAGGCGGCGGTGACTATCAGGGCCGCGGATATGGGTCCGGCGGCTCCCAGGAAGTGCAAACTGGGCGGCAGAGACAGGTCCAGGAGGCCCTTAGCGGCTGCGGCCAGGGGGATGTGGATCGCCCAGGTCAGTGCATAGGCCAGGGCGAAGTAGCAGACGACTTCCTGTTTCTTCAACCAACCATGCATGCGTGACGCCATACGTTCGTCCCCGGTCTTGTGTCAACAGGACTCGGCTCTTGCTGGCGGTGCAGGCCAGCATCATCGGCGAGATGCGGTAATCGAGGCCAGCTTGGCCGCGAGCAGTTCCCTAACAGCAACTTCGTCCGAATAGTTGCGCCGTCTCGTCCTCCACCAGGACCCAGATGGAATAGGCACCGACGCCGGCCCCGGGGGGGCCAGGTCATAGCGGCGAACATTCAGCGCCCCTCGCTGGCCACCTGGTCTATCAGGGTGGCAGCCCGGAGTGCGGCGTCGGGCCTGGCTGCCTGACGGGCCTTATGACCCATATCCGTGAGGACTTGGCGTCCATTTCGTAGCAGCGTCTGGAGGGACGAGGTCACCTCCGGGGGCGTCGTCGTTAGCATCGCTGCACCAGTCTCCAGAGCCCAGTCTACGTTGCCTTCCTCCTGACCCAGCAAGGCGCCGCTGATGAGCATGGGCAGGCCGCAGGCGAGTGCCTCGCTGATGGTGCTGGGTCCTGCTTTGGTGATGAGCAAATCCGCCGCGTGCATGAAGTCGGCCATGTTGTCAACGAAGCCGACGACAGTCGTGGGCACCTTCCAGGTGGCGGTCTCTAGCCTGGCCTTGAGGGTTCGATTCCTCCCCGCCACGATGACTAACTGAATATCGGGAGCGACCTGGGCCGCGGCTCTGGCCGTGGAAAAAACGCTGCCCATCCCGTCCCCACCACCGGCGATGAGGAGGGTGTGGACGTCGGTGGCTAACCCCAGCCGTCTTCTGACCTCTGCTTTGTCGCGAAAATCGCGGACGAACTCCAGGCCGACGGGCAGGCCCACGACCTTGACCAGGTTAGGTGGCAGTCCAGCCGACAAGGCCCGCCGACGGGCCTGCTCGGTGGCCACCAGGCACAGGTCCACTTCCGGACACAGCCACCAATGGTGGATGTTCACCAGGTCGGTGACCACGGTGACCAGGGGAGTCTCCCAGCCTAGCCGTCGGAGCAACCGGGCAGGCAAATGGTTGGCAAACGGGTGGGTGGAGACTACTATGTGCGGTCGTGCCTCGCGCAGTATCGTGGCCAGCTTGCCCAAGGCCAGGGGAGCGACTGCCCTCACAAGCAGAGGAGAGCGACGCCGGCCGTTAGTGAGGTGCCAGAGCAGACCCCAGGTCCGCGGGAGGCGGTTCACGACCGGGCCGTAGGCACGGCCGGCCGCGTTCAGGGGGAACCGGAAACCGTCGGCCATGATGTCCGCCAGGCGGAAGTGGTACTTTCCGGGAAAGAGGTGTTCCAGGGCACCCGTGATGGCCTCGGCCACGCTGCGGTGTCCGCCGCCCGAGTCGCAGGTGAGGATAAGGACGCGCTTAGCCATGGGCGTCTAGCGAGGTTTTCCCGTCCTGAGGGGTGCCCTGGGGCTGGGTGCGCAAACCATAGCCCTCCCTGGAGAAGAGAAGGTACCCCCAGATAATAGGGACGAGGCGCATGGCGCGCAGCAGGACAACGAAGGCCAGGGCCTGGCTACCAGACACCCCGAAGACGCCCAGACTGGTGATGGAGAGGATCTCCAGCATGCCCACGTTCCAGGGGGGGTTGGGGATGGAGGCGGCCAGGGCGATGACCACCATGGGAAAGAGGTAGGAACTGAGGCCCAGCTGGATCAGGGACGCTCTGCCCACGAAGTAGAAGCTGACCGCGAGCAGGAGCCACATGGGAACGGTGAGCGCCAGAGCCAGCAACGAGCGGCTCCATTCCTCCATGGCCCGCACGCCTGCCGCGAAGCGCTCCGTCATGCCTATGAGGCGCTGTGCCAGCTTCGCCGACAGCCTGTTAGCGATCACGCCGACCATCCTGGTCGCCCACTCGCTTCTAGATAGCAGCAGAACCACCAACAGCCCGCCGACGACGAGGGCCAGAACTCCCGCCTGCGCCACGGTCTGCACGAGGGGCGGCAGGGGCAAAACCCATAGGATGCCGAACAGCAGGAGGCAGAGCACCAGGATATCCCACAAATGCTCTACGAAGATGGTGCCCAGGGTGGCGCTCTTGCTCCAACTACCTTTCTGTCCTAGAACAAGCGAGCGCAGCAGTTCGCCGCTGCTGGCCCCTACGATCTGGTTGCCAAAGTAGCCGATAAGGGTCACGGAGAACAGTGTCCCCAAGGGGATGCGCCTTTCTGAGGGAAAGAGGTACCGCCAGCGTATAGCCTTGATGACGAAGAAGACCATCTGGGCTGCAAGGGCTGGCAGTAGGTAGAGGTAATCGGCGGCAGCCAGGGTGTTGAGCATCTCCCGCAGATCGACCCTGACCAGGACCAGAGCCAGCAGGAGGAGCCCTATGACGGTGCCAGCGATCAATCTGGTCTTGTTGCTCAAGCGACTACCTTCCTAGCCCACGTATCCCAGGCCGCGCAATCGTTCTTTGATCTCCTCCTCATCTTCGAGGGAGTACCGGTCCTCCCCCGCGGGGCGCTGAGATGACTCCTCGCTGTAGCGGATTTGTGCTGCGGAGAGGTAGTCAGCGGCAAAGGCCGCGGTGAGGACACGGCCGTCCATGTCAGCAGGAACAGGAAGATCCATGGCGTAGAGGATAGTGGGGGCCAGGTCCATGATATTGGCCTCCTGGAGGGCGACACCCGCCTGGATGCCCTGTCCAGCAAGGATCACCATACCATCCGGCCGGTGATGGCCCGACATGCCCACAATGGGCTCCACGACGTGGGACGCGCCGAAATCGGCGTGTCCGAAGGCCATGTATTCCCAATTCCTGGACTGGAGCACCAGATCGGGGGCCTTCTCCACCTGGGGGCCGGAGTAGATGTCCTCTTTGCGGTAGGCCTTCTCCACAACCGGCCGGCCCGTGCGCGGGTCGGTTATCTGCAAGGCACGAGCGGCTATCTCCTCACGTAGTGCTTCGTACTCTCGACCGGGTTGGACGGTACCCTGGGGCCGCTTGCCAACCTGGTTGATGTAGATCTGGCCGAAGCTGCCCACGGCGAACGCCCTGGTGCGAGCCCAGTCCACGTCGGCGAAGGAGAGGAACAGGCGTTTGATCAAGCCACCGCCCCTCTGAAAGCGAAAACGGCGTCGCAAGAAGCCCAGCCGCAAGGCTCGCACCAGGCGGAAGACTCCGAGGGGGGTGAACCCCAGCTTGTAGAGGCCATACTTCAGTCTGGTCACGGGCCGGCTCTTCAGTCGCAGCCATCCCATCTCGCGCAGCCAGTTGTTGACCAGGAAGAAGCTGTGGACGGGCCCGAAGCCGTGATCTGACATGACCACGATCAGGTCCTCTGGGCTGGCCTTCTCCACCAGGCGGCCTACCGCCCCATCGAGCCGCCGATGGAAACCAACCACCAGGTCTTTGAACCTCTGGGCCGCCTGCGGGTTGTGGTAGGGGTGCTTGTCGTCCAGCAGACTCCAGGTTTCGTGCTGGAGCATATCGTTGCTCCAGAAGAGAATGAAGAAGAAGTCCCACTCTTTGTTATCTAGCAGATAAAGCGCCGCCTCCAGCCTGCACTCAACGTCGGTGACCATGTCCGCAATAAAGCGGTCGGTGAACTTGGTGGAGCGGTATCTCTCGTCAGGGAGGAGGGGAAAAGCGCCGACGGCTTCCCGCAATTCGTCTCTCAGCGACAGGGGATAGGTGTAGTCATCGCTGCTGCGCGGGGTCAGGAAATCGCTGATCATATAGCCGTTCACCTGTTCGGGAGGGTAGGTGACCGGCATCCCCACCACCCCTACCTTCCGCCCAGCCTCGCTGAGGAGGTTCCAGATGGCTTTGGAGGCGCGCTGCTGCGGACTGACAATGGAGATCTCGTAGCTGTTCTGTCTCGGGTGCACGAAGTCCACCAACCCATGCTGGCCGGGGTTCTTGCCGGTGGCAAAGGAGGCCCAGGCTGACGAACTGATGGGGGGAAGGGTGGTGGTGAGAACGCCAGAAGCGCCTTCTTTGATCAGTCGTTGCAGATTGGGCATGGTGCCATCCTCGATCCAGGGGCCGATGAGGTCGAAAGTGGCGCCGTCGAGGCCTATGACCATGACTCTGCGCTTGCTGGGGCTGGCTGAATCAGACATGGGGGCGGTGCTCCTTCACAAACGAACATCATTGTAGCACACGACGCGGCCCGGAGGCTACTGGGCCCTCCCGGAGGGTGGCGAGGCCTCGCGGGCGTCGACTAGTCTCACCCTTGCGAAGGTTTCAAACCTTCGCAAGGGTTTGTACCTGGACAAGCATCCTGAGTAGTGACCGAACGCAGTGAGGGCGCGTATCGAAGGGTGCGGGTGTGCCCAGCAGCCACCGAGGACAGGGCACACCGCCAGCGTGCTCTGCCCCCAGCGGGCTGAGCTAAACTGGTGGGAACAAAGAAGAGCGCCGGAAAGTCCTCCAGCGCTCACGAGACGGGTTCGGGTCGGGCCTTTGGGAGCAGAGCGCCCCGTACCGAGGGCGCGACCCATGCCTTCACTTAGGCAAGGGTAACCTCACTCAGACTACCTGGAACGATTGCCCCAGTGGCTCGAATTCTTCGGTGTCTTGCCGTTCCAGCTTGGCCCTGATCTCCTCGAACCTCCTCACGGTCTCCTCGGGATAGAGCCGCTCACCGCAACGGAGGCAGACCTCGGCCTGCACGCTCAGCACGGCCGTGTGAGACCCCCCTCGCAGGAGCTTCTCCACCTCTTTCTCGACAAGCTCGCCACCGCACACCGGACACTTCTGAAAGGGTTTCACTATTCGCTTCTCCTCTCCCTCCAGGCGATCCATCGCTGGGGATCTGGTCGGTATACCGTGATCAGGGCTGCCCAGCGACTCCGCTCGTTGTAGGCCCACACACTGTGAACGGGATCGCCGCTGAACGTCCGGCCCGAGATCAGACAGCTGGGATACGGCCTGTCCGTCGGATAGGACTCGATGATCTCACCATGCATGACAGAGAAGTAGATCTCCTCGAAGCCAAGCCGATCGCTGTCCGCCTCCTCATCGGCGTGGTCGGTGATACGCACTCTCCCTGACTGGATTGCCTCGACGATGTCAGCGATGTCCACCGCAGGTCCCTGCGAGCGCTGTCCTGCTTCGTCTGCCCCCGGCCGGGGAGCTAAGGTAGCCGAGGCAGCGCTACTCTATTATAGCACACTCTCGGCCCAGGCAGGGGAGGCCGCCATGCTCGAATGCCACCTTCCTGGCGGGGCAACGCCAACACTGCGTCGCACATCGTAGGGCTGAAGCGCTCACTACGAGCCACTGAAGGGCTGAAGCCCTCACTACGAACCGGTGCGCCTGGCTAGGAGAGCTGGCCGAAAGAGCTTATGGTGGCCCGCAGCCCCTGCTCCAGACCAACCTCTGGCCGCCACCCCAGTTCCCTGCTAGCTTTGGTAGCATCGAGATAGATCTTGAAGGTCTCGCCTGGTTTGGGAGGGCCGTAGACGGGCTCCTGGGCATAGCCGGTCAGACTCTTCATGCTGGCGAACAGTTGATTGATGGAGGTCCCTATGCCGGTGCCAAGGTTGTAGGTTTGCCCACCGAGGGCGTTCTGGGCGAGGAGATTGGCAGACACGACGTCGTCCACGTGGACAAAATCCCGCTCCTGTTCGCCGCTGCCGTTGATGAGCACGTGTTTGCCCTCCAGCATCTGCCGGGCAAAGATGGCGGTGACCCCGGCTTCACCTGTGGAGTCCTGACGGGGTCCGTAGACGTTGGGATAGCGCAGAATGGCGTAGCGGAGGCCGTAGGCATGGCCGTAGTAGGAGATGTATCTCTCGACCGCCAGTTTGCTCACGCCGTAGGGGCAGATAGGGTTCAAAGGGTGATCCTCGTCACAGGGTAGGTAGAGTGGCTCTCCGTAGATGGCCCCGCCGCTGGAGGCGTAGATGAAGTTCTTGACGCCGTACTGCCGGGCGCATTCCAACAGGTTTAGAGAGCCCAGGATGTTCACCTCAGCATCAAACAGAGGGTCGGCCACGGAGCGGCGGACGTCTACGTGGGCAGCGTGGTGGTTGACCAGGTCGGGCCTCTCCAGGGAGAAGATCTTCCCGAGCTCTGGGTCACGGACGTCCAGTTGGTAGAAACTGGCCGCTGGGTTAACATGCTCTCTCTTCCCAGTGGAAAGGTCGTCCACAACTACCACGCTGTGGCCTTCCTGGACGAGCGCATCTACGACGTGGGAGCCTATGAAGCCAGCGCCGCCGGTGACTAGGACTTTCAAGGGCTTGCCCTCCTCAGGTGATTATACGGCACGCGGAAGCCGGGGTCAATACAGGTCGGACGGTATCAGATAGCTGCGCCAGCGGGGGGCGTTCCGCAGCGGCCATGGTCCACCCTCCCGGAGGTTTCGAAACCTCCGGGAGGGTAAACGGATCAGGTCTGGCTTTGCAGGCTCTGGAGATCCAGGCCCTTCTCCCTGAACAGTCTCAGGCAAGCCTGAGCTACCTGCGGATCATAAAGGAGGCCTGTGTTCTCAGAAATCTCCGCCAGTGCTTCCTCGATGCCGTGGGCAGGCCTGTAGGGCCGGTTGGAGGCCATGGCCTCCACGACGTCTGCTACGGCCAGGATTCTCGCTTCGAGCAGGATTTGCTGTTCCGTCAGGCCCAGCGGGTATCCGGAGCCATTCATCCTCTCGTGGTGCTGCATGACGATGTCGGCAACAGGCCAGGGGAACTCTATGGTACGCAGGATCTCGTAGGCGGTCTGAGGATGGGTCCTGATCAACTGCATCTCGATATCCGTCAGGCGAGTGGGTTTGCTGAGAATCTCAGCGGGAACGTGTATCTTGCCAATGTCGTGCACAAGCCCCGCCATGCGGATGGCCGCGAGCAGATCCTCGGAGAGCCCCATTTCCTCGGCGATGGCGCAAGCCAGAGTGGCTACCCGCTGCTGGTGGCCGGCCGTGTAGGGGTCCCTGGCCTCGGCGAGGGCGGCGAGCGCATTGACCGTCCCTTCCAAGGTATTCCTCAGGGTGAGGTAGCTCTGCTCCAATTCCTCCTGGGCGCGCTTTCGTTCGGTGATGTCGCGGATGATGCCCCGGTATCCGAGTATGGTTCCGTCCGGGCCCCGCCATAGGGTGGCCGAGAGAAGTGCGTCTATGGGGGTGCCATCCTTCCTGCACAGCCTGGCTTCGTATTCCCTGACTGATCCCTTCTCTTCGATCTCTTGTTGGAGCGCCGCGCGATCCTCCAATCGAACGTAGAAATCTCCGGCACGTAACCCGGCCAGCTCGTCTCTGGCAACGCCAAACAGGGACAGGAAGGACTCGTTTGCATTGACGAAGCGACCTTCCCTGGTGGTGATGTAGACCGCGTCTCGCGAATCCTCGAATAGGGTGCGATATCTCTCCTCGCTCTCCCGCAGGGCCTCTTCGGCCCA
>DATEXS010000147.1:0-2563 GCA_035256725.1 Anaerolineae bacterium | reverse complement strand
TGCGTTATAATGGAATCAGCGCGGTAGGGCCACCAGCCGCAGGTCAGCAACGCGTAGGCGCAGCGGCGTGCCAGCTACATTTGCACCGACGCTCGCTCCAAGGGCGGCCCCTGGTTGGTCGATACGCTTCGCCCCGCCTCAGGGCAAAGGGGTCGCGGATCCCACGGGCCTGGTGGCGCTTGTCGGAGCCCGATGGAGGCCGTCGACGGCGCCCCGTTCTATGCCGCCCGTCCTCTGCCAGATCAGGGAGGCGAGATGAACTTCACTCAGTTTGCCCAGGCGATCAAGGACAACGTGGGCCGCGTCATCATCGGCAAGTCCGATGTAACCGAACTCCTGCTGGTAGCTCTGCTCACCGAAGGACACGTACTCCTGGAGGATGTGCCCGGCATCGGCAAGACCACCCTGGCCAAGGCTCTGGCTCGCAGCCTCCGCTGTAGCTTCGCCCGCATCCAGTTCACCCCAGACCTCTTGCCCAGCGATGTCACAGGGCTGAACTACTACAACCAGAAGAGCCAGGAGTTCGAGTTCCGTCCCGGCCCGGTGTTGAACCAGGTACTCCTGGCCGACGAGATCAACCGCGCCACTCCCCGCACCCAGTCCAGCCTCCTGGAGGCGATGCAGGAGCGTCAGGTGACCGTGGACGGCCAGACCTACTTCCTTCCCCGGCCCTTCCTGGTGATGGCCACCCAGAACCCCATCGAACTGGAAGGGACCTTTCCCCTTCCAGAGGCCCAGTTGGACCGCTTTCTCATGCAGCTCCGTCTGGGCTACCCCAACGAAGAGGAAGAGGAGGAGATGCTGCTCACCTACCAGATGGAGGACCCCCTGATCGATCTCCAACCTGTGGCCTCGACGGAGGACGTGCTGGAGCTTCAGCGTGCGATGCGCGAGACACACATCAGCGAGGACGTGCGTCGCTACGTCCTCCGCGTAGTGCGCACCACCAGAGAGCACGAGTCCGTGGACCTGGGTGTGTCGCCACGCGGGACCCTGTCCCTGTTCAAGGCCAGCCAGGCCCTGGCCGCCCTTCGGGGGAGAGACTTCGTCATCCCCAGCGATGTACAGTACCTCTGCCCACCCGTGCTGACCCATCGCCTGCATATCAGCCCGCAGCTCCGGCTGCGCGGTCGTACCCCCGCCCAGGTGGTCTCGGAGATAGTAGGGTCAGTGCCGGTACCCGTGGTGGAGTAGCGGGCCGTGAAAAGCCAGACCGAACTGCTGGAGGTCCAGCGTCGCGGCGAGCGTCCGCCGCTTGAAGCCCCCGCTGCGCTCGAGCAAAAGCCGCGCGATATCTTCCAGCAGACCCTCCGCGAGCTGCGTGGCCAGCGATACCTGGACCTGGAGAAGGACACCCAATTCAGCGAAGCCTGGCTGATCCTGGGAGTCCTGCTCACTATGGTGGGCGTGGCCCTAAGCAACCAGTTCTTGCTGGTGGCGGCCCTGAGCCTCTTTGTGGTCACCGCGGTCAGTTGGCTGTGGAACCAGTTCAGCCTCTTCGGGCTGCACTACGACCGTAGACTGAGCGAGTCCCGCGCCTTCCTGGGCGAGACCATAGAGCTGACCGTGGAGGTGCGGAACCGCAAGTTCCTCCCCCTCACCTGGCTCGAGGTTCTGGACGTGTTGCCTCCCCAGCTTCCCACGGAGGGCGCTGAGGTGATCCCCAACCGGTCCAGCAACCTGGGGGAGTTACGCACCTTCTGGATGCCCGGCCCCTTCCAGGGGCTGAGACGTCGCTTCACCGTCCACTGCACGGAGCGAGGCTACCATACCTACGGGCCGGCTACCGTCAGCACGGGAGATGGTTTCGGCTTCTTCTCGCGCAAAGCGGTCACTTCCGGGCATGATCATCTGATCGTCTACCCACGCCTGTACTCCGTGGCTGATCTCCGTCTTCCAGCCAAGAACCCTTTCGGCGAGAGGGGAACCCGTGACCGTCTGTTCGAGGACCCCCTTCGGACCATGGGCATCCGGGAATGGCAGCCCTCAGATGGCCTGCACCGGGTGCACTGGAAGGCAACCGCCCGCCACCAGCACCTGCTGAGCCGCATCTACGAGCCCAGCGAAGACCCTCAGATGCTGATCTTTCTCAACGTCACCACCCTGCCTCGACACTGGCAGGGCAGCATCCCGGGACTCACAGAGAGGGTGATCAGCGTGGCCGCCAGCCTGGCCGCCATGTGCGTCGAATCACGGGTGCCGGTGGGTCTGGTCTCCAACGGCATGTTGCCGGGCAGCGATCAGCCGCTGCGCCTTCTGCCCGGGCGCAGCCCCAACCAACTGCTGCGCATTCTGGAGACTCTGGCCGGGATCACCGTCTTCGCCTCCCAGCCCATCGAAGAGATGGTCTTGCGGGAGTCGCCCAAGCTCCCGTGGGGTTCCACCCTGCTGGTGGTCACCGCCATCGCCCACGATGACCTGCTGGCCGCGCTGCTAGAACTGGACCAGGCCGGGCGAGAAGTGGCCCTCTTCACCCTGGCCGCAGAGCCGCCCAGACGCGAACTGCCCGGCATCCTGGTCTACCACCTGCCTCACCTGGTGGAAGACCTCATCGCGCCGGAGG
>DATEXS010000146.1:0-2850 GCA_035256725.1 Anaerolineae bacterium | reverse complement strand
GGCTGGACATCATCGCGCAGCAAGAGGCGGAGAGGCTGTACTACGTACACGACGGGCTGGGAGGCGTGCGGCAACTGGTAGATAGCACAGGAGAGGTAGAAACCGCCTATGCCTACGATCCCTTCGGCGTGCCGGTGGTGGGAGGTAACCTATCCAACCCCTACCAGTACACCGGCGAGGCCTGGGAGGCGGAGGTGGAGTTGCTGTACCTGAGGGCCAGGTACTACCAGCCGCAGGTGGGGAGGTTCATCACCAAGGATCCGTGGGCCGGGGACTTGTGGATGCCTGGGACGCTCAATGGGTATCCCTACGTCGTGGACAATCCCGTGAATCGTATGGATCCCGCTGGCCTTCAATGCGCGGGATGCCCGTCGCCGAGCCCCGTGCCGACCCCGGACACGTCGGTCACCTCAGCGCCGGCACAGCGGAGCGGCCCCAGAGCAACAGCTCCCCAGCCGGAGCCGGCGCGCACGCCCTACTCAGGCGACATGGTAAGCCAGCGGGTCAGGGAACTAGCAAGGCGCTACGGAATCGACGTGCGTGTCGGATATGACCACATCCACCACGGCTTGAATTGGGAGCTGGCCCAGTTGGATACTGTTCTTCAGGCCGCGGCAGATTTCTCAGGTCTCATGCAAGGCGCGGAGTCAGGTTTTAGGGCCAGGATGGGCAGGGTCCCGATGCAGAAGACGCAGGGAACGATAGTAGATGCGTCGGGTCAAGGCTATGGCGGGTTGACTCTTGAAAGTGGCGTTGTTCTCGCCGGGGATCAGTACCAGTGGTCCAATGTGCAGGCGGAGAAGTGGACCATTGTGCATGAGTTGGCCCATTGGTGGGACATACAGAGTTGGCACACTCTCTCAGGGGGGATGGTGTACGCAGGTTTCTGGCAGTTGCGATTTGGGTGCCAGATTCCCCATGTTAGCGTCGGTCTCGAAGTGAAGGAGTGGTGGCCACAGAGGAAACAGCCACTAAACTTTTTGGAAGACTGGGCCGATTCCGTCGCCACATATGTCTATTGGCAGTACGCGGAGCTCGTTCAACCCCCCAAGTACATATCAGAGCGCAGGTGGAATTACGTCGCCCAGCGTATGAATCCTCAGAGCCCACAGAGGTATCCCTTGGCATGGACTTCGTTGAACTGGTCCGAACCCTGAAACATCCTTCTTGGGTCAAGCGGAAGGGACTAGACGGAAATGCGTATCAAGCTGTCAGTAGTCGTGGGCCTGTCAGCGGCTCTCGTCGGTGTCGCTGCGTGTGCGTCTCAGCCGCCGGTGACAACGGCCCAGCAGGGGCTTGTAGCTGACGGATTGCTACTCGGTGAGCCCTGTGCTCCCCCTTGCTGGCAGGGCCTCGTTCCGGGTGCATCGACGTTGGAAGACATCGACTACGTCCTCTCAACCAGCCCCTACGTGGCGCGTGGAAGCGTCTACAGGGACTCGTATGGGGACATACTGAGTGTGCTCTGGCGACCCAGATGGCAAAGCCCCGCGGACAACCGCTTCGTTGTGCGAGGCAAGTTACTGCAAGACATTCAGATGTATGTTGAACCCGACGTCACGATTGGGCAAGTGGTGGACAGGTGGGGTCCGCCAGAGAAGTTCCAGGCGGGACGGTCGATGCATCCGGAACCTGTGTACATTGCAGTTGACCTATTCTATCGTGGGCTTGGCATGATGGTTGAGTTGGAGTTGTCCGCGGACGATCCCGAACTCACGCGCGAGGAAGAGATCGTTCGAGTCCACTACTTCCAACCTGCACCGTTGGACGAGGTGCTCGCTGGTCTGGTCTGGGGCAAGGGGGCAGTCCTCGGAGACGACCAAGTCAAAGCGCTCCAGCATTGGCTGGAAGGCTGGGAGGACTGGAAGGGATACGGCCATGTGGAGTTGACCTATCAGTTCGGCGCTGAGTAATGGCACCGGACTGACGGTGCCAGATGCACGGAGACTCCACGCTCGATGGCCCCGCCTGAGTTCCGTATTCATCACTGGTCAATCACGAGCATTACGATGCCTGCAGTCAGCGAGAGCCACCACCAGGGCAACTGGCTGCCTCACGTCAAAGAAGGGTCCCTCACGACGCAGTACGCCTACAACGGTGATGGGGTGAGGACCAGCAAGACCGTCGCTGAAGACACCACGGAGTACGTCCTCGACCTTTTGGCCACGCTGCCCGTGGTCATCAGCGATACCGACGCCGTCTATCTCTACGGGCTGGACATCATTGCGGAGCAGCAGTCGGAGAGATACTACTACACGCACGACGGGCTGGGGAGCGTGCGGCAACGAGACAAGGATTATAGGCGCGGCTGTGGCCGCAGGGCGCTGATCAGGAGACACCCTCGAAGGGAGAATAGACGATGAGGCTGAGAGTTGTGGCAAGCGCGGGAATGGTGCTGGGCATCATGCTCCTGGCCTCGGCGGCCTCCGCCTTCTACCCCGACCAGGCTGTGGGCCGGGGCAACACCCAAACCTGGGTGATGAACCTCCACGAGAGCCTGGAAGCCAACGTGGTGGTCTCCTTGATCGACCAGGACGGCTTCCAGACGCGCAGCATGACCGGCACCATTAAGCACCTGGCCAACGATAGCTTCCCCGCCGCCTCCTCCGGGCTC
Organism: Anaerolineae bacterium; assembly: GCA_035256725.1. Taxonomy (GTDB): domain Bacteria; phylum Chloroflexota; class Anaerolineae; order UBA7937; family B3-Chlor; genus JAUVXJ01. The sequence goes on along the minus strand of DATEXS010000146.1, from coordinate 236 downwards.
AGCAGCGGCTGGCTCGGTTCAGTGACGGTGGACTCTCTGCGGCCCATCGCCTCTGTGCAAGAGGCCGTCTGGCAGGACGTCCCCGCTCACGACGAGTGGACCGGGGCGGCCTTCACCGACTTCTTTGAGGGCGCTCAGCACATCTTCTTCCCCGCGCTGTCCAAGACCGAGCGCCAAAAGAGCATCGTGACTATCCAGTGCCTGGACACGGAGGACTGCCAGATCGAGATGACCTA
>DATEXS010000145.1:0-2481 GCA_035256725.1 Anaerolineae bacterium | reverse complement strand
TCAAGCGCGCAGCGCCGGGTTTTCTCCCGGTGGTAGGTTTGTGGACGCCGCCCGCCACGCCCACGCAGGACATGTTTGGACAAACGCAGCCCCCCCTGGCCAGTTGGCAGGAGCTGAACTCGTCGCTGGCTCAGGAGTACGAGGTGCGCAACCTCGATCTCAGCACCGGGCAGGTGCCTGTCGACGTGGATGTATTGGTGGTGGTCGCGCCGCAGGGCATGACCGACACAGAGCGTTTCGCCATCGACCAGTTCTTGATGCGCGGGGGCTCGGTCGTGGTCGCAGCCGGCAACTACGCCATCACCACCGACCAGTTCGGTAGCGGGCTGGCCCTGATGCCACTGGAGGATGGCATGCGGGATATGTTGTCCAGCTATGGGATCGAGGTGGCAGAAGCATTGGTGATGGATCCGCAGAACGAGCCTTTCCCCGTTCCGGTCGCCCGAACCGTGGGCGGCGTACAGATCCAGGAACTCCAAGCCATCGACTACCCCTTCTTTGTGGACGTCCGGCCCGACGGTATGGCCTCGAAGAGCCCTATCGTCTCCAACCTGTCAGCAGTGACCATGAATTGGGCCTCACCGGTCATTATTGACGAGGAGAAGAACGCCGGGCGGGAGGCGACGATTCTGCTCCAATCGACCGCGGGCTCGTGGACCCAGGCGGACACCAACATCCAGCCTGATTTCGACCTCTATCCAGATCTGGGCTTCCCCGTAGGGAGCGAAACGAGGTCGTACCCAATGGCCGTGTCCGTGCAGGGCGTGTTCGAGAGTGTGTTCAAGGGCAAGCCTTCACCACTGGCTTCAGGCGAGGGCGAGGGGGAAGGAGCCCCTGATGAGGAGGGCGCTATCACCACTGAGCAGCCCCTGCCTGCCACGATCGAGATCTCTCCGGAGACCTCTCGCCTTGTCGTCTTTGGCAGCGCCGAATTTCTGAACGATCTGGTATTTGAGATCTCCTCGCAACTGGGGCCCGAGCGCTACCTCAACAGCCTATCACTAGTTCAGAACGCCGTGGCCTGGTGCACCGAGGATATCGATCTGCTTGGTATCCGGGCGCGGGGAACCTATGCCCGGGTGCTCTCTCCCTCGACCGAGCGCCAGCAGTCCCTCTGGGAGGGCGCCAACTACGCCGTCGCCCTGGCCGGGGTAGGCGCGATCGGGCTCGTATGGAACATGCACCGCCGAAAGCAGCGGCCTCTGGCACTACTCCCAGAGGGACAGGATAGCTCAGACTCACAGGGGGGCCAATGATGAACCGCCAACAGCAGATCCTGGCAGGCGTTCTGGTCGCTCAACTAGTGTTCATCGCCGTGGCCTTCTGGCCCCGGGCGGCAGCCACCGGCGCGGGCGCGCCAGTCTTTCCCGGCTTGGAGGCGGGCGACATGGTTGCCTTGACCATGACAGACGCTGACGGCAACAGCATCGCGCTCCGCAAAGAAGGCGAGGGTTGGATACTGCCAGAGGCCGATGGCTTCCCCGCGCAATCCGAGAAGATCAGCCCCGTGCTGGACAAGATCACCGGTCTCACCACCAGCCGGCTGGTGACGCGGACCACGGCCAGCCACAAACGCCTCCAGGTTTCCTCCGAAGAATTCGTCCGCCGTCTCGACTTCCAGACAGCGGATGGCTCACAGCACACTCTCTACCTCGGTTCTTCGCCCCAGTCCGGCGTGATGCACTTCCGGGTTGACGGCCAGCAGGAAACCTATCTCACCGGGGACTTCTCTACCTGGGAAATGCGAGCCGAAGCGGCGGCTTGGATCGATACCGCCTACGTCAATCTGGATGACGCCGAAATCGATAAGATGACCTTGGAGAACGCCAACGGCTCTTTCACCTTCACCAGGGATGAAGACGACAACTGGAACATGCAAGGCTTGGGCCCGGACGAGACCCTGGACCAGACCGCAGTGGATGGCGTGGTTCAAAAGGCCGCTTCTCTTGTCATGGAGAGGCCCCTGGGGAAAGAGGATCGGCCGGACTACGGGATGGACCGGCCCAACGCCGTTGTCCACCTTGAGACCGCGGATACCACGATAACCATCCGGCTAGGGGCGTTGGACCCCGAGGATGAGAGCTACGTGGTGATCTCGTCGGAGTCTCCCTACTACGTGCGGGTCGCCAGTTACAGCCTCCAAGATCTCGTGGAGAAGACGCGAGATGGCTTCCTTCAGCTTCCTCCCACGCCCACCCCGCAGGAGGAGCCGGGTTCAACGGAATGAGGAAGGCAGGAGTGACTTCATTCTTCTGGTGTGGCTTTCGCGACACGTCTGACGACAGAAGAACCGGCTCTCCCGTGTTGGGAGAGCCGGCACATCCAAAGCTCGCGCCGAGTTGGGTGAGCGTCGAACCTCTGCCACACAGCGGGCCCGGCGAGAGCGCCTGCGTCAGGGCGACCGCCGTACGCACTAGGCCCTACACGGACGTGCTAAGAAACCAGCCTCACTGAGCCGGTGACCCTCTCTTGATCTCTTTA
>DATEXS010000144.1:0-10665 GCA_035256725.1 Anaerolineae bacterium | reverse complement strand
CCTCGACCGAGCCGGGCGCGGGTCCACGAGCACCGTTCGGCCTGTAGGGGCGACCCGGCGGGTCGCCCCTACATTGTCCACGCCCTCCCTATGCAAGCGCCTCTGCCAGGTCGAATTGGTCATCCAGGAGGCGATCGGAGTAGCGCGAGACGTCGGTGCCCTCCTTGATCAGGCTGGTCATCGCCGGCACTCGCTCCTTGCTCCCCAGAAGGATAGCGCCCACGATGCGGCCATCCCGGAGGACCACCTTCCGATATACACCCCTCGCGTGGTCCGTCTTCCTGAGCTCTTCCAGACCCTCAGGTTGCCCATCGATGATGCCGATGGAAGTGAGGTCCACACCGACTACCTTCAAGGTCGTGGAGGGCACCGTCCCACGGTACACCATCGACCCTGGGTCCACGATGTTGGCGGCCGCCACCCTTGCCTGGTTAACCGCCGCCGGGATGATGCACCAGGCCTCTCCGTCGTACTCCGCCACATCACCTGCGGCGTACACCCGGTCAGCGCTGGTGCGCATCTCGCTGTCCACGAGGATTCCGCGTCCCAGGGACAGCCCGGCTGCCTTGGCCAGGTCGGTGTTGGCTCTCACACCGGCAGTGCACAGGATCAGGAAACCCTTCACTATCCGCCCGCCGTCCAGTCGTACGCCGGCTGCGCCATTCCGGGAAAGGATGGCCTCCGGTATCACGCCGGACAAGCAACGAATGCCCAGGCGTCCGAGATGCCCCTCCAACACCGCGGCCCCTTGAGCGTCTATCTGTCGATTCAACAGCCACGGACCACCTTGTAGAACGGTCACTTCCAGGCCCAGGGCAGCAAGGGCGCTAGCGCACTCCAAGCCCATCAGACCACCGCCGATGACCACCGCCTCTCTCCGTCCCTCTGACAGACACTCCTGCGCATACGTCTTGATGGCGACAGCATCTGCGATAGACCGCAGAGTAAGAACGCCTTTCTCGTCTATACCTTCCAGCGGCGGCCTGAAGGAATGGCTGCCCATGGCCAGAAGTAACCGGTCGTAGGAGATGTCCTCGCCGCCCTCTAGTGTGACGATGCGGCCGGCCGTGTCGAGCCTCACCACCGGTGTGGACAAATGCAACTCTATACCTTTGTCCTGATACCACTGGGGGGAATAGACAAAAAGGTCTTCCTGCTCCAGCTCCCCCGCCAGGAATTGGATCAGTCTCGGCCGCAGGTAGAAGCGATCTGGCTCGTCGGTGAAGATATCTATCTTCGCATCGGGACTGGCGTCACGTACAGCACGGGCAGCGGTGAGCGCCGCTATGCCGCCACCGGCGATTACCACTTTCATTCGCTATAGGCTCTCTGCGCGCTTGGCCCCAGAATCCCGACGGCGATCTTCTCGCCACTGATCAGAGAGGAGTTGCAGGCGGTCTCCTGCCTCGGTGGGGAAGAGAACATCGAAGAGCCGGCGTCGGAATCCAACGCCCCGACCCAGTGGAGACCTCCCCCTATCTCGATGGGCCCCATGGCTACCCTTCGAGCTTCTCGAACATGTCCTTCTCGGCCCCGCACTCCGGGCAGACCCAATCATCAGGGAGGTCCTCAAAGGGGGTACCGGGGGCCACACCGTTGTCTGGATCTCCTACCGCGGGGTCATAGACGTAGCCGCATACCATGCACTCCCACTTTTCCATTTCGCTCTCCTTTCTGCGTATGCAGTACTAAGAGTAATCGTCGTATCTACGACGGCTGCCTCTGACACTCAGGGCAATAACCGTAGAACACCACCTCACACCGTTCGACCTGATAGCCCAGCGCACGCTCCGGCAGAAGTCCGAGGAGGTCAGGCTGGCGCATGATATCCACTACCTGCCGGCAGCCCAGACAAACGAGATGGCAGTGACCACTGGTGCAGGGGTCGTAGCGCATCTTGCCCTCCCCCAGGTCTAGCTCGACCAGTTCGCCCATGGCTACCAGGTCGTTAAGCGTATGATAGACGGTGGCCACAGAGATGTCCGGCATGACCTCGGTCACCGCCTGGTAGACATCCTCAGCCGATGGATGTTCTGAGCTGTCCCGCAGGGCCTCAAAGATCAGGCGCCGCTGAGGCGTCACCTTCAGGCCTCTCTCCCGCAGGACCTCACAAAGCTGCTCTACAGGTCTCATTGCCATTCGCTGTTGAGTGATAACGATTAGTAACTGGAATGTATTGTACAACGCCTAGTGGCGTGGTGTCAAATCTGTACCACTTGCGGCCCGCGCCAGTTGCGGCGTATCCTCCAGCATCTCCAATTCGAGATCCCTAAGGACTCTGATGTGAAACTATCCGTCATCATTCCCGTCCACAACGGCGGCGACGAGTTCCGCCTTTGCCTCGATGCGTTGGGAGCGTCCACCCGTTGCCCGGACGAGATCATCGTCGCTGACGATGCCTCGACCGACTGGTCTGGCCATCTGGCCCGCCAGCACGGGGTGGGGGTCCTCAGCCTAGAAGGGCCGTCCCACGGTCCAGCTTTCGCTCGCAATCGGGGCGCTGAGAAGGCCCGTGGTGACATCCTGGTCTTCCTCGACGCTGACGTAGCCATCCATTCTGACGCCCTGGCCAGAATGGAGCGCTACCTGACCGAACATCCAGAAATCGCCGCGGTGTTCGGGTCATACGATGCCGAGCCTCGAGCTGGCAGCCTGGTCAGTCGCTACAAGAACCTCCTGCATCACTACGTCCATCAGCATAGCCCGCGAGAGGCTTCCACCTTCTGGGGAGCCTGTGGTGCCATCCGCCGCGAGGCCTTTGCCACTCTCGGGGGCTTCAACGAAGGCTATGCGCGGCCCAAGATCGAGGACATCGAGTTTGGAGCACGTCTGCGGCGCGCAGGTCATCGAGTGTGGCTGTGTCCCGATGTACAGGTGACACACCTCAAGCACTGGACCCTCGCCAGTCTACTCCACGCCGACATCTTTGACCGGGCCATCCCCTGGACCCGCCTGATCCTTCAGGACACCCACCTGCCCTCCGAGCTGAACCTGACTATCAGGAGCCGGCTGAGCGCCATCGCGGCCTGGGCGGTGTTGGCCTCCCTGGTGCTTGCCTTCCGGTGGCCTTGGGCGGTGATAGGCGCGCTCCTCAGCGTGACCGTGGTCGTGGTACTAAACGCCGACCTGTACCGCTTTTTCCAGCGCCAGGGCGGGTTCTGGTTCGCCGCCGGGGCGGCGGGGCTGCACCTGCTCTATTTGCTCTACAGCAGCCTGGTCTTTGTCTTAGTCGTCGCACAGACCGTGCTGGCCCGGCTGTGTGCTCGCCTCTGGAAGTGACAATCGTCGCGGTAGTCAGGCGCCAACAGCAGACTCTGACCTTGATGGTAGCTAGAACGTGGGCAGGGTCGGTGAACTAATGATGCGGACTTGCGGCCTGGCTGCGCTGGGAAGGCTCTACAAGGGGTCCGTACACTGGCCGGAGGCGCTGGTCCGAGGTCGCTCACCGGGGTAGTCACGCAGGTCTCTTGCTCTCGGGCCGCAACAGCGATCTAACGAAGGCCAGGTCTTGTGCAGCCAGCTCCCGCAACAGAAACAAACAAGCAAGGATAATGACTGATATCCCGCCCATCTTCAGGATGACCCAGGCGCCCGGAGTGTGCCAGGTGCTGGCGAGCGCGTAGGCTATCAACGTGGTCACTCCGATACGTACGATCGTAGCCGGCGAGGGTGCCACTCCGGTTCGCCGGCAAACGCCCCCTAGCGTGATTGCCCCTCCCAGCGAGGCCAAGGCAGCCGCGGCGGCCAGTGGCCTCGTCCTCCCACGCGCTGGGCGCTTGTGGCCGATGCGGCGCGGCGCCCTTGTTCTCGGCTACATCCGACAACCTACATCGCCTCGCCGTTGAGCCTCAAGGCGCCGAGTTCCCGCTCTGTCGCCTCGACCATCGCCTCGAGGCTGAAGCTGCGGACGATGTGTTCACGCAACCTGTCGGGACGGGGATTGGCTCGAAGCGCCGCCAGCACGCCTCGCGCCAGCGCCGCCGGATCGCCCGGAGGTACTGTGATGCCGAGATCCCCGAGGATCTCTGGCACACCCCCGACGCGGGTGGCCACACATGGAATGCCGCACGCCATAGCCTCTCCAATCACGTTGGGGAGGCCCTCACGGTGCGATGGGAGGCACAAGAGGTCGAGGGCGCTGTAGACATTGGGCATTTCCCCATAAGCGCGGGAGCCAGTCCAGATCAGACGCTCGCCCAGACCAAGCTCGGCGCCCAGCCGGCGGAGTTGGCCACGGTACGGCTCTGGGCCATCGCCCACGCAGACGAATATCAGGTCAGCCCGCTTGGCTGCCAAGATCCTGGCCGCCTCCAGAAAGACGGGATGACCCTTGACCGGATCGAGCCTGCCGACCAAGCCGATCAGCTTCTTGTCCGATGTAACGCCCCATTCATTCCGCAGCAGGGCACGCCCTGCCGGGCCTGGGCGAAAGCACTGAACATCCACTCCTGGATGGATGACACATTGCCGCTGACACCGATAGCCTTGGGCCCGTGCTGTTACCTGCACCGCTTCCGAGCAGGAGATCAGAAGAGATACGGTCGGAGAGACAAGAACGCGGAATCTCCACAGAAGCCATGACCGCAAATTCTGATGCCATGAAGGCCGCCCGAGAGTCGTCACCACACTCCAGACCAGACGGACTGCGGGCAGGTTTACGGTTGCGAGCCATCCGATAACAGGAGAGACAGGTCCGGCAGTACAGTAAAGAGTCTCGATCCGCTGGGCCTGGAGCAGTTGCCGAAGCCTGCGCGCCGCCCCGACCAGTTGGGACGCAGCCGATATCGCATTCCCCGGGGTATCGCGGAAGAAGATAGACACAGGCAGCGAACGGGGGTCCAGGACTTGCCTCCAACCCACCCCTAGCGTGTGCAGGGCGGCAACCGCGACATGATGCCCGCGACGCTCCAGTCCGTGTGCCAGGTCTGACACGTTCCTCTCAGGTCCCCCCTGGTTCAGGCTCTGCACAAACAACAGGATTCTCACACTGCTTATCTCACCAGTTCCCGCGGTCGCCTAAGATTGGCCGCTGGAAAGGTTGTGAATCAGCGCCAGGTAGCGCTTCAGGTGGGCTTCGACCGTCCAGTTCCGCAGGTACGCCTCGTAGCCACGTTGCCCCAGCTCACGTCGGTACGAAGGGTCCGCCAGTAGCCGGTCCATCGCCTGCCACAACTCCTCTTCAGTGTCGTAGACCAACCCGCCGGAGCTCTCTTCAACGATCTCTGCCAATGCGCCCAGGTTTCTGACAATGACGGGCGTCCTATGCCTGAAGGCCTCCATGGTCACCAGACTGAATACCTCAAAGCACAAAGAGGGAACGATCAAGGCGACGGCTTGTTCGTAAAGGCCCTGCAACCGGCGCTCGGAAAGGTGGCCCAGGAACCGGATGTTAACGCTCCCTTCGGCCAACTGCCGTAGGTGGGGCTCGTAGCTACCGTCGCCGGCGATCAAGAGCCGGGCCTGGGGGTGATCGCGGAAGACAGGGAGCATCGTCTGCACGCCTTTGAGCTTCTCCAGGCGCCCTACGAAGAGGAAATAGGGCTCCACTTGTGCTTCGCCAACGACGTCCTCTGGGGTGAGCGAAGCGGGTTCTGGCGAGGGGACAAAGCTGGGGAGGTGCACAATCGGGAAGTCGAATCCCATCTGGCAGTGCTGGCGTTTGCTGAACGAACTCAAGGCGATGAAGGCGTCCACATGCTTCGCTGCGGATTCCAGCAGACCCAGATATCGCCACCATTGGGGGGGACGCTTTTGCAGCAGGCCACAGGTGAGGCAGTGAGGCTGGGTGCAGGGGGCGCGGTTGAACCTGAACAGCACGTGGGTGGGACATACCAGCCAGTACTCGTGCATGGTGTAGAGTTTGACGCCTTCCCCAAGTTCGAGAATCTTTGGCCCACCGACGAGGGATATGTTGTGATAGTTGATTACATCGAAAGGCTTTTCCAGAACCTGTCGGATGCGGGCCGCCTTGAACAAGGGGAAGCCCGTCTGCTGTGTGGCCAGCGGAGACAGAAAGCCGAACCGGCTCTTCAGTCCGTGCACGGTCACACGAGGATGATCGTCGTAGGTTCCTGCGCACTCCTGGCCGGCGAGCATGCGGTAGGCATCAAGGCAGTGGATCACATCCACGTAGTGCCCGCGCTGCGCCAATTCGTTTGACAGTTGGTGCACGAAGATCCCATCCCCGCCGAAATTGTAGGGGGGATAGAAGGTGGTGATCATACAGAAACGAAGGGGCCGATCATTCATCCTAGGTTGGACTGAGAGGCGCGTCTGATGCGGCGCGGGATATTGCGAGCGGCAAGGTACAAGGGAAACAAACGCGTGGTCATCAAATCGAAGAGCCGATCGCTGCGCAGATAGTAGGCGTCCACGCGCTCCAGAGTGTGGGGGTCGCTGTTTGGACTGACCAGGCCCAGCTCGTCAGAGCAGGCGCCGGCAAAATGCTGCCGGGCGAGGGCCACGCTCTGTCGGTCAAAGCGCCCGTAGGGATACGCAAAGCAGGCGACCACGGTGCCCAATGCGTCCTCGATGATGCTTTTGGATTGGCACATCTCTGCTTCGACCCGGTCCTGGGGCGCCTGGGTCAGGTCAATGTGGCATAGGCTGTGGGCGCCAAAAAAGATACCGGCCGATCGCATCTCCCCAATCTCGCGCCAACTCAGCATCGACCGACCGTTGAGGGAAGGCAGCCTGCTAGCCGGCTCCTTCTTCCTCTCCTCTCCCACGGTCAGGAAGACGGTGGCGCACATCCCGTAGCGCTCCAGCACCGGGAAGGCTTCCTCGTACACAGATCGATATCCGTCGTCGAAGGTAATCACCAGGGATCCCTGCGGCAAGGGCACCCCTCGCTGTAGCCGATCCACGACCTCCAACAGGTCCACCGTCCGAAATCCCCTTTGATACAGCCCGGCCATGGCCCGTCGAAACAATGGTACGGGAAAGGAGATGACGGACGGTCGATCATCGAGGGCGTGGAAGGTCAGGACCGGAAGAGTGGCAACCACTATGGTCAGGCCTCTCTCTCCGCGTGCCAGGGCACAAGGTGCTTGGCCAAGAACTGGAGAAGCAAGTTGAAGACGATGCCCAAGGTGCCGATCACCGCCAGGCTCGCGTAGAGTTCTTCCGTGCGCAATGTCTGCCAGGCGAGCCAGATCATCTCCCCTAGCCCTTCGCGAGCGGATACCAGTTCAACGGCGATAGTGAACAGTAGCGCGATGTTGAGGGCCAGGCGCGCACCGACCAGCACCAGAGGAAGGCTGCCCGGGATGACGACGCGCGTAAGCACCTTAAACGGACTGGCGCCGTAGTTCTCAGCCACCTCGAAGTGGATGGGACTGATCTGACGGACCCCGGCCATGCTGTTGATGAGCATGGGAAAGAAGGTGCCCACCGCGACGGCGACTATTTTAGAGGACTCTCCGATGCCAAAGATGATCATGATCAGGGGCAGGATGGCGATTTTGGGGAGAGGATGGACGGCCGCCACGAGGGGATCCAGGGCCTCGCGCAGCCATCTCCACCAGCCCATAGCCAGCCCCACGAGCAGGCCCGGGACACCGCCAAGGACCAGACCGCAGAGCACACGGAGGAGCGTGGCACGTGTGTGCATAACCAAGTCCCCGCTCCTGAGCAGCCGGACTATGGTCATGACCACTACCGACGGGGCGGGGAAGAACAGGGGCGATAGCCGGCCACTGCGCACCGACCACTCCCAGGCGATCAGGGTGGTGGCCACAATGAGGGCGGGGAGCCACGACCTGAGATGCCAGCGAGCCTGGCGTCGGACGTCTCTCACGAAGGTATCCATAGGCTCTTACGCACTTCGTCTTCCAACATCTGGCGATAGATCGATCACTGGCGGCCTATTTCGTCCAGCACCGCGTTCAAGTAGGATAGATCGGCGACATCTTCGACCTTGAGATCCGCAGGCAACATTCCTGCAGCGCTTAAGAAATCCAGCGTGGCCTGAACATTCTCCGAGCTGAGTTGACCATTGGGGTCCCAAATCTGTTCCAGAAGGTATGCCTCTGCCAATTCCTGTGCCCGGGCGGGGTCGATGGACAGGTGCTTGACGATGCCATCGCGCAGCAGCTGGGGATCAGCGATCACGCTGCGATTCGCCACCAGCAATGCGCGAACGAAGTCCTCTACCTGCTCCCGGTTCTCCTCAGCCCACTCGCGCCGCACGTTGAACGTCTCAATCTGCACTTCCGGGAACTCCTTCGCGAAATCGATGAGAACCTGGAACTCACCGGGGGCAGTCTCCTGCAATCTGAGCCAGTGCTCGAGTTCGAGATATGCTCCGTCAACTTCCCCTAGCTCCAGCCCCGCCACTCGATTCGCAGATCCGGAGATCAGGAGGATCTCTGGGCCGGTGCCTGGACAGTTCTGGTCGAGGTACTCCTCAAACATCACATAGCCCACTGACTGTCTAGTGGCGAACGTGAGGACCTTCCCGTCCAGATCTCCGCAGCTCTGAACGTCCATATTGGTGATCAGAAGAAAGCTCGTGTTCACTTTGCCAACGACGGTCGCGATGTCGGCGCCTTGGGCAATCGCCGCCCAATTGAGGGTAGTACTGCCTACGGCAATATCAATATCCCCTTGGACCAAGGCCGGGGGGATGAGGCTGCTCTTGCCGAAATTAACCACCTCAGTCGTGTAGCCCTGCTCCTCGAGTGAGTCGAGCGCCATCAACCACGGCACATCCTTCACATCTGTGGTGTCGAGCAGGGCGAAGCGAATGGTGCCCGACTTGAGCGGCATTGCCGCTGAAGACGCTGCCGCCGGAGAATCAACGGCTGGTGCCTGGGACGAGCAAGCCGCAATCGTGATCCCCGCCAAGATCAATAGACAAGCAATACTCCTAGTCAACAGGTTCCTCCTTAGAACTCAGTTCTCCAAGCGGCGTTGGATGTGTAGCGGCATGAGCTTTCCGCGCCCCGTGAGGATGGGCTCCGCTCTCCTGACCCGGATAGTCTGCATCTGTTGCCAGACGGTGCGGGCGGCATCCGCCATCGGCGAAGATTGACGCAGCGTACTCAGAATTGCCTCGATCACATCTCGTTCGTCCGCAATCATGATCTTCGGATCGATGAGAACATAGAGCCGCGTAAACCCTTGCTCGTCCTCTTGCTCCACCATCTGGTAGTCCAGGGGACTGCCGCCGAATCGCGCGGGCAGGACCTCTTCAAGGACGTGCAGCATCTCCGTTCCGATCAGGGTGACACCCTCCCCGGTCAACTTGCTGTAGCTCCTGATCTGGCGCAGGTGCGTGCTGTAACCACAGGTCTCCAGTTCGCAGCCACAGTGGCGCTCTTCGACGATGCCATAGTCATCGATTTGGACGTTCAACATCACCTTGGAGGCCGTGGGCAGAAGCGTGGTCAAGTTGAAGGCAGGGACCGTGATATCAGAACCCTCTACCGGATGCGGATAGGCGAGAAGTGCAAACGCGTCTTTGTGGAGATGTACGTCACCAACATCGACAGGCTGCGCGCATCCGGACGCAATACGACTCGCCTCAACCATTCCGTAGTTGGAGACGAAGCGTACCCCTGCGCGTTCGAGATATGCTGTTTTTGCAGGAGTCGCTGGTTCTGAGCTTCCCTGAAAGGTTGCGCCTCCTAGATCGAGCCCGGCTTCCTGCGCGGCAAGGCAAACGCGCATAGAGAGGCTCAGGTTGGAGTTAAGCACACATCGTCCTCGCGCTTGCAGCAGGTCAGCGACGCAGCGCGCAACAACGGATGCCTGTTCTACCTTGACGTACTCGGGCAGCGGCACACGCACCCCGCAGATTCGCAGCCAGGCGAGGATATAGTAGGTAGCCAGTGCGTACTTGAGCCAGTACTTTGAGTCCCGCAGCCCAAGCGGAGAGAACCAGCGTTGCGGTGCGTGTCCAATGTAAGCAGAGCGAAGTATGCTGCGCAAGGTGCCCGCGGGCAGAATGTTGTTCCATCTTACCACCGGCGCGTCCAGCAAACCGTGCGCAGAAAGAGTGAGCAGCTCATGGGGTGCCTGCGCAGCGATCTGCTCCAGGTTCACACCGACGTTTGTCGCTGCACCAGTGGATCCACTGCTCTGAATCGTAAAGGCGCGTTCCATAAAGGGATTATCAAAGTCCCGCACGCTGACAGGAATCACCTTCCCATAACGTACAATCGGCTTCCGTCCCTTGAACTCTTCAAACGTAACGTACACACCTTCATCGCGCAGGGCGCGCAACGCACCTTCCAACCCCTTCTGCCTAACCAGGGCCTGCAGGTCGCCCAACTCACAGCCAGCTAGCTTGAGCAAGGTCAGGTACGGGCTCGCGGGATGGCCATAAACGCTGCGCTCGACTGTGCGCAGGAAGATCTCTTCGCGCCGCTCCATTCGCTCCCGGACGATGCGCTCTGCCTCCCCCAGCGTCAGGCGATGGCGCGCAAACCGGCGGAGGGACAGCGGCAACTGGGCGAAAGTCTCAACGTACGCCAGGGTCTCTTTCACGCGCCGTCCTCAGTCCAGGCGGTGAACCGGTTCTCAAGTGTCCGCACTGCGAGTGAGCAGATCAGCGCGACACCGATCACAACCAGCAGGATGGCAAACACCCTCGCCGAGTCGAACCGGCCGCCGTACTTGCGCAGCAGCGCCCCCAAACCGAACAGCGCTATGAACATTTCG
>DATEXS010000143.1:0-26988 GCA_035256725.1 Anaerolineae bacterium | reverse complement strand
GGGGGTAGAGATGGTAATGCCGGGCGACAACGTGAACCTGAGGATAAAGTTGATCGTGCCGGTGGCGTTGGAGGAGGGGTCGAGGTTTGCCATCCGAGAGGGAGGGCGGACTGTCGGCGCCGGTGTCATCACCAAGATTATGGAGTAAGCGATCTACGGGCTGAGTCGCACGCTCACTGCGGCAAAGAGACCATCACTCAAGGATATGAACGCGAGGCATAGAGCAGTTCGATGGCTAAGCAGAAGATTCGGATCCGCTTGAAGGCGTATGATCACAAAGTCCTCGATCAGTCGGCGCGGAGGATCGTCGAGGCGGCTGAGAGCACCGGGGCGGTCATCGTGGGGCCTGTGCCCCTGCCCACCAAGATAGAGAAGTTCACTGTGATCCGCTCGCCGTTCATCGACAAGGACTCTCGCGAGCAGTTCGAGATCCGTACGCACAAGCGATTGATAGATGTAATTGAACCAGGCTCCAAGACCATCGATACATTGATGCGTCTGAACCTGCCCGCTGGGGTAGACATAGAGATCAAACTCTAGCTGGTTCGTCTGCGGTAGGGGAGCGGTCCGAGTCTAGCGCATCGGGACTTCTCAGAAATCTGTGGAGAATCCCGCCCCGCAGGGAGAGTGACGATGAAAGGAATTTTGGGCAAGAAAGTAGGCATGACTCAGATCTTCGATGATACCGGGGAGGTTATCCCCGTTACCATCATCGAAGTGGGACCGTGCTACGTTACTCAGATCAAGATCACGAAGAGGGATGGTTACTCGGCCATCCAGCTGGGCTTCGGGCAAGCCAAGCGTCTTAACAAGCCTCAGCGGGGGCACTTGCCCAAAGGCGTGCCCGACCTACGGTACTTGCGAGAGATAACGGTGGACGACATATCGGCTTACGAGGTGGGACAGAAGATAGATGCCGGCCTCTTTGCAGTGGGCGATCTCGTGGATGTGAGCGGCGTTTCCAAGGGGAAGGGCTTCGCCGGGGTCATGAAACGTCATGGCTTCCGTGGCGGGCCTAGGACCCATGGTCAGTCGGACCGGGCCCGGGCTCCCGGATCCATCGGAACCGGCACCACTCCCGGGCGGGTCTGGAAGGGGATGCGCATGGCTGGTCATATGGGCGACCAGCGCACGACTGTTCAGAACCTAGAGGTGGTTTTGGTGGACCCTGAGCGCAATCTGCTGGCCGTCAAGGGAGCTGTTCCAGGGGCGAAGGGTGGCCTGCTGGCAGTCAAGAGCGCGGTCAAGGGCAAGGAAAAATGAAAGTTCCTCTTCGAGACATGACCGGAAAGGTCATCGACGAGACTGAACTCAGTGATGAGATCTTCGGCATAGCGCCGAACGAGGCCGTCATGCATCAGGCCATGGTGCGTCAGCGGGCGAATGCCCGCGTTGCTTCGGCCACCACGAAGACCAGGGGCGAGGTTAGGGGCGGAGGTAGAAAGCCCTGGCGGCAGAAAGGCACCGGACGGGCACGGCAGGGCAGCATTCGCGCACCACAGTGGCGGGGCGGAGGTGTGGTCTTTGGCCCGCTTGCGGGCAGAAACTACCGCAAGGCCATGCCCCGCAAGATGCGGCGTCTGGCTCTCAGATCGGCGCTGTCGGCCAAGGCGCGCGATGGGCAACTCATCCTGCTGGATAATCTGGAGATGGCGGCTCCCAAGACCAAGGATATGCTCAGCCTGCTGAACGCCCTGACCGGCCAGTCGAGCGCCCTTATCCTCTTGGCAGATAAGGACCCTTACGTGGAGCGGTCGGTGAACAACTTGCCTCACGCGAAGACTTTGCAGGCTCGATACCTGAATCTAGTAGACATCTTCGGTCACGACTATCTGGTCATGCCCCTGGCGGCCGTCAAGGTGATCGAGGAGTTCCTTGGTCAGTAAGGGGTCAGGAGGGGTTGCAGTGAATCCTTACGAAGTGCTAAAACGCCCGATTGTGACGGAGAAGAGCACCCAACAGGGGGAACAAGGCAGATACACATTCGAGGTGCACCCTGACGCCAATAAGCACCAGGTCAAAGAGGCGGTGGAGAAGATTTTCGAGGTAAGCGTGGTTGCGGTGAACATCATCACTGTTCTTGGTAAGAGACGGCGCTACGGACGGCATCTGAGCACGCCTCATTCGTGGAAGAAGGCCACGGTGAAGCTAGCCCAGGGGCAGTCCATAGGCTTCTTTGAGGGAGTATAGGCATGCCGATCAAGGTCTATAAGCCGACGTCACCTGGCCGGCGCGGCATGAGCGTCACCACCTTCGACGAAATCACGCGAACCGAGCCCGAGCGCTCGCTCCTCAGGCCGCTGCAGAAAAGATCGGGCCGCAACGCCCAGGGTCGGATTACCGTCCGTCATCAGGGTGGGGGACACAAGCGCAGGTACAGGGTCATAGACTTCAAGCGGAACAAGTTCGGCGTCCCCGCCAGGGTTGGTTCCATCGAGTATGATCCCAACCGGTCAGCTCGTATCGCCCTCCTGGTGTATGCCGACGGCGAGAAAAGATACATCATAGCTCCTCTGGGGATCAAGGTCGACGACGTCATCGAATCCGGCCCTGAGGCTGATATCAAGGCGGGGAACACTCTGCCCATCGCCAATATCCCGGTGGGCTCTCTGATTCACAACATCGAGCTACACAGGGGGAAGGGTGGTCAGTTGGCGCGCTCGGCAGGAGCCTCGGCGCAACTTGTGGCTAAGGAGGGGCAATACGCACAGATCCGCTTGCCGTCCGGTGAGATACGGCTGATCGACATTGGGAACATGGCCACTCTTGGGCAGGTGGGAAACACAGACTGGGGCAACATTAGCCTGGGTAAGGCGGGCCGGTCCCGCTGGCTGGGGCGTAGGCCGACTACCCGAGGCTCAGCGATGTCGCCCCGAGACCATCCTCACGGAGGGGGTGAGGGAAGGTCTCCCATAGGCATGCCCTCCCCCAAGAGCCCCTGGGGAAAGAAGACCCTTGGCAAAAAGACTCGCCGTCGCAAGGACACTGACAGGTGGATAGTCCGTAAGCGGGGAGTGAAGAGGAGATAGCGGATGACCAGATCATTGAAGAAGGGCCCCTACATCGACGCCAAGCTGCTCCAGAAGGTGAGAGTGATGAAGGAGAGCGGCGACGAATACGTGGTCAGGACCTGGGCGCGGGCATCCACCATCACTCCCGAGATGATTGGTCTCACCATTGCTGTGCATGATGGGCGGCGTCACGTTCCCATTTACGTCACAGAGAATATGGTGGGGCACAAGCTAGGGGAGTTTGCTCCCACGCGCACCTTCAGGGGCCATGCCTATCGGGAAAAAGCGACTCGCATTAGGGCGAAGATATAGGTGCCGATATGGGACTCGAGATTAGAGCGGTGGAGAAGTACATACCTACGTCGCCACGCAAAGTCAGGCGCGCGGTGGATCTGGTCCGGGAGAGGCCTGTGGACGAAGCGCTGGCGCTTCTGAGATTCCTTCCGCAGGGCGCTGCCGAACCGGTGGCCAGGGCCATAGAGTCTGCGGCAGCCAACGCGGAGGACGTACACGGCCTGTCCAAGTCCGATCTGTACATTTCTCGCATAACGGCCGATGTCGGGCCTACGCTGAAGAGGTTTCGGGCTGGAGCCCGTGGGCGGGCCAAACCCATCTTGAAGAGATCATCACACATTACCGTGGTGCTGAGCGAGCTAGAGGAAGCGTAAGCAGAGGGCCTAGGAAGGAGAGACTGGTTTGGGCAGGAAGGTGCACCCTACAGGCTTCAGACTGGGAGTCAACAAGGAGTGGAGCGCAAGGTGGTTCGCTGAAGGTCGGGAGTACGTGGATCTCTTGCATGAGGATTTCGAGATTCGGGAACTCGTCCGAGACCAGATGGCCCACGCTGGTATCTCCAAGATAGAGATAGAGCGCTTTCCTAAGCAGGTATCTATGACGGTACACACAGCTCGACCTGGCATCGTGATCGGGCGCAAGGGATCGAGCGTGAACGTCCTGCGACGCCAGGTGGAGGAGTTGACGAACAAGAAGGTGCGTATCGAGGTGGTAGAGGTTCCTGAGCCAGAGTTGGAGGCCTCGCTCATCGCCGAGAATATAACCGGCCAACTGGAAAGGCGGATCTCTCACAAGCGAGCGATGAAACAGGCTGCCAGCAGGGCTATGCGGCTGGGCGCCGGGGGGATCAAGATAGTCTGCGCTGGCCGGTTGGCCGGGTCGGAAATGGCTCGGCGCGATTGGACGATGGAGGGCCGGGTGCCTCTGCATACCTTGCGCGCCGATATCGACTACGCCCAGCGGGAGGCGCTCACTACCTTTGGCCGAGTTGGGGTCAAGGTTTGGATATACAAGGGCGAGGTCTTTCCGGAGGAGCGGGAGATAGCAGAAGAGGCAACGTTGGCCCAGGAATACTAATCCTCGGCGGCAGGGGGTAATTCGCCATGTTGATGCCCAAGCGAGTGAAATACAGAAAGGCGCACCGTGGCCGGATGAAGGGTCAGGCTACTCGAGGAGCAGACGTGAGTTTCGGAGAGTACGGGTTGCAGGCTCTCGAGCCGTCCTGGATCACGAGCCGACAGATAGAGGCAGCGCGCAGAGCCATAGTCCGTCACGTGAGACGAGGTGGCAAGTTGTGGATCCGGGTGTTCCCGGACAAGCCAGCCACTGCCAAGCCGGCAGAGACCAGAATGGGCAGCGGCAAAGGGAACGTGGACCACTGGGTCGCCGTGGTCAAGCCGGGCCGGGTGCTGTTCGAGATCACCGGAGTTGAGGAAAGTTCAGCCCGAGAGGCGTTCCGACTTGCCGCTCAGAAGCTCCCCATTAAGACCCAGTTTGTTTCCAGGCACGAACTCTGATAGCGAGGATTCGTCTCATGAAGGCGCCAGACCTCAGAAACATGACTTCGGATGAGTTGCGGCATGAGTTGGAGAACATGTACGAGGAACTCTTCAACCTCCGTTTCCAGTTGAGCACTAATCAGTTGACCAACCACAACCGCATACGTCAGGTGAAAAGGGACATAGCCCGAGCCAAGACTCTGTTGAGGGAGCGGGACTTTCATCACGCCGGGGAGGAAGGACCATGACAGGGAGACGGAAGTCCATGGTCGGCACTGTGATAAGCAATAAGATGGACAAGACGGTTGTGGTGGTTGTGGAGAGGTTGGGAAGACACCCTCTATACAAGAAGGTGGTGAAGACCCGCAAGAGGTTCAAGGCCCATGACGCCGACAATGCCTGCCAGATAGGGGACGTGGTGCGCCTTGTCGAAAGCCGCCCTCTGAGCAAGGAAAAGCACTGGGCGGTGGAAGACATACTGAGGAGCCAGGCAGAGAGGGCGGCGCAATGATTCAGGCAGAGAGTCGTCTCCGGGTGGCGGACAACACCGGGGCGCGGGAAATCTTATGCATCAAGGTCCTTGGTGGGTCCAAACGACGATATGGACGGGTGGGGGACATCATCATCGCCACCGTCAAGCAGGCTATCCCATCTGGTTCGGTCAAGAAGGGCGAAGTCGTGCGTGCCGTGATCGTGCGTACCGCCAAGGAGTATGGACGGCCTGATGGATCCTGTATCCGCTTCGACGAGAACGCAGCCGTGATCCTGGATGATTACGAGAACCCCAAGGGGACGCGCATCTTTGGCCCTGTGGGCCGCGAGCTGAGGGAACGTGGGTTCATGAAGATCGTCTCGCTGTCTCCGGAAGTTCTCTGAGGCGGATCAGAGGGGGACAAAAGTCTGGAAGGAAGATGGAAAGAATCAGGAAAGGTGACACCGTAGAGGTGATCCGAGGCGACTACCAGGGTATGAGAGGTAGCATCCACAGGGTGTTCACAGACAAGGGCCAGGTCCTCATCTCGGGAATAAACATCATCAAGAGACACACCAAGCCCACCGGGCGGGTGCGTACGCAGGCTGGTATCATCGAGCGAGAGGCTCCCATGCATATCTCCAATGTGGCCCTGGTGTGCCCTCACTGCAACCAGCGTGCCAAGGTCGCCTATCATCCTCGAGCGGATGGGACCAAGGTTAGGGTCTGCAAGCGATGCAACGAGGCGATAGAGTGATGAGAGGCTCTGACTGGAGAAGCCATCATGTCTAGACTCAAGGAAACCTATCGCCAGGAGATCGTGCCCATTCTTACCCAGGAGTTCGACTATCGGAATGTAATGGAAGTGCCGCGCCTGGTGAAGATCGTGGTCAACATAGGGCTGGGGGAGGCGTTGCAGGACGCTAAGGCTCTGGACGGCGCTACTCACGACCTACGGGTGATCACCGGACAGCAGCCCATCATAACCCGGGCGCGTAAGTCGATCGCGAGCTTCAAACTGAGAGAGGGCATGGCCGTTGGGGCGAAGGTCACACTGCGGGGACGGCGGATGTATGACTTTCTCGACAGGCTGGTCAATGTCACCTTGCCTCGCCAACGTGACTTTCGTGGCGTTCCTCGTGACGCTTTCGACGGCCGCGGCAATTACACACTCGGCCTGGAAGAGCAACTGGCCTGGCCTGAGATAGAGTACGATTCGATTGACAAGGTGCGCGGTATGGAGATCACCGTTGTGACTACGGCCGGCACGGACGAAGAAGCGAGGCGGTTGCTGGCCCTGCTGGGCATGCCCTTCGCGAGGGTGTAACTAGACCAGAAGGGATCTTATCGTTCGCTTGCGCAATCATGGAGGTGACGTGGCTAAGAAGTCGATGGTCATCAAGGAGACGCGACGTAAGTACAGCAACCGGGTTCGGAATCGCTGTTCCATATGCGGGCGTCCACGCGCGTATATGCGGCGGTTTGGGTTGTGCCGCATATGTTTTCGGGAACGAGCCCTGGAAGGCAAGATCCCTGGCGTCACCAAGTCGAGCTGGTAGATCAGAAAGGGCATTTTCAAGATGCATACTGACCCCATCGCTGATTTGCTGACACGCGTTAGAAACGCGTCAGGCGTGAAACATGCACAGGTGATAGTGCCTTCTTCCCAGTTGAAGGTCGCCGTCGCCAAGGTGCTGCGCGAGGAGGGCTACATCCAGGGTTACGACGTAACCAAGGATCGTCCTCAACCCATGCTCAGGATATGGCTGAAGTACACCGACGATGGGCAGCCTGCGATCAGCGCCCTACAGCGGGTCAGCAAACCCGGATGCCGGGTCTACGCCGGCACAGAGGATCTGCCGCGAGTGCGCAGCGGCATGGGAACAGCCATTGTGTCCACCTCCAAGGGAGTGATGACCGGCAAGAAGGCCAGGCGCTTGGGCATTGGCGGTGAGGTTCTGTGTTATGTATGGTAGTGGAAGTTGTCAAGCGTGGTCTCCTGATGTGGCATGGGCAGGCCTTCCACATCAGGCGGGAGGCGGAGGAGGTGCGTTCTGATGTCTCGTATAGGCAAGATGCCCATTGATGTGCCGTCGGGGGTGCAGGTGACTATCCAGGGCTCCGGCGTCTCGGTCAAGGGACCGAAGGGAGAGATGGCACGCACTTTTCATAAGGACATCTCTGTGAGACTCGAAGACAACCGACTAGTCGTCAGCCGGCCTACCGACAATAGAGTGCACCGTGCGCTCCATGGGCTGACCAGGGCCTTGCTGGCCAACATGGTGCAGGGCGTGCACGAGGGGTTTCGGAAGGAGCTCGAGATCCAAGGTGTCGGCTATCGGGCTCAACTGGAGGGCGACAAGCTCATCCTTACGGTTGGTTATTCGCACCCTGTCCAGATAGAGCCACCACCTGGGATCACGCTTACCGTGGAGAAGGGCAATCGAAACATTGCGGTGGAGGGTGTGGACAAGGAACTGGTGGGCAGAGTGGCCGCGGAGATCAGGGCGGTGCGGAAGCCGGAGCCGTACAAGGGCAAAGGCATCCGCTACGTCGGTGAACACGTGCGCCGCAAGGCTGGCAAGGCCGGCAAGATCGGCTAGCAGCTCATCGGATGAGCAGGAATCTCGGTGGGAGCGGAATGGGATGAGCACGACAAGAGACCGTAACGTGGCGCGCCGTCGTAGACATCTGAGAGTGAGAAAGAAGATCCAGATCCGCGAGGGTCGCCCTCGGCTGGCGGTGTTTCGCAGCCTGAAGCATATCTATGCGCAGATCATTGACGATGCGGAAGGTCAGACTCTGGTGACCGCGTCCACGCTGGACCCGGAGGTACGGGATCAGATCGCGGATTTGAAGAAGTCGGAACAGGCGAAGTTGGTGGGAGAGGTCCTGGCTCGACGGGCCAAGGCTCGCGGCGTGGAGAGGGTCGTCTTCGACCGAGGCGGCTACAAGTACCATGGCCGTGTGCGGTCTCTCGCGGAGGCAGCACGCGCAGGGGGCCTGGAGTTCTGACCATGGCCCGGACGCAGTCCCCAGCGCGATTGACAACCGACTATCGGCAGGCTGAGACGATTTAGGGAAAGAGGTTGTTCATGGAAGAGGGATTCCTTGAGGAGCGCGTCGTCCACATTGCCCGAGTGGCCAAGGTGGTCAAGGGAGGTCGTCGCTTCGGATTCCGAGCGGTGGTCGTGGTAGGCGATCGTCAGGGCAGCGTCGGCGCTGGCATTGGCAAGGCACGGGAGGTCCCCGAGGCGATCCGCAAGGGAGTCGAGAAGGCCAAGAAAAACATGGTTCGCGTGCCCATCAGGGGTAGCACTATCCCTCACGAGGTAATTGCGGAGTTCGGAGCGGCCAAGGTACTGCTCAAGCCTGCCTCGCCGGGGACGGGTGTTGTCGCGGGCGGGGGCGTGCGGGCGGTCGTGGAGGCCGCTGGGATCAAGGATATCCTCACCAAGTCGTTGGGCAGCGCCAACATCCTGAACGTCGTCTCAGCAACGGTGGAGGGCTTGAAGCGGTTGAAGAACCCCGAGGACGAGGCGCGGCGGCTTGGCAGGCCAGTCAAGGACATGTTGCCATTCTGGGAGCAGTCTGATGGCCAAGAGTGATCGGCAACTACGGATAACCTGGGTCAAGAGCAGCATAGGATACCCCCAAGACCAGAAGGCTACCATCAGGGCACTGGGTCTGCGCCGTCTGGGTGAGTCCGTTTCACAACCGGACAACGCAGCCATACGCGGCATGCTGTACAAAGTCAGACACCTGGTCGAGGTTGAGGAACCCTAGGTGCAGAAGAGGGCCAGACGGGGGCTCCCCCATCGTGTGCGATCAGAGTGGGCGGGAGACCCCTCGGAGGAGCTATGAAGTTACACGAGCTGAGGCCAGCCAAGGCCTCAAAGAAGCAAAGAAAGAGAGTGGGCAGGGGGGACAGCTCTGGCAGTGGGAAGACGTCCGGACGAGGAACCAAAGGACAGAAATCTCGTTCGGGCGGGAATCTCCCTCCGTACTTCGAGGGTGGTCAACTGCCTCTGGTGAAGCGCCTGCCGCACATGAGAGGCTTCACCAATATCTTCAAGACCCGGTTCTGCGCCATCAATCTCGATCGCCTCAACGAACGCTTCGAGAAAGGAGACGAGGTGACGCCAGTCACACTGATGGAGGCTGGCCTGATCAAGTCACCGGAGGAGCTGGTCAAGGTGCTGGGCAGAGGAGAATTGGACAAGCCGTTGACGGTCAAGGCGCACGGGTTCTCCGCAAGTGCCAGGGCCAAGATCGAGGCTGCGGGCGGAAGTGTCGAGGAGTTGGCTCTGCCGGCTGAGAAGCCCAAGCGAGGTCCTCGGCCCAGACCGCAGTAGAGGGAAGAAGTGGAGACGATACGTAATGTTCTGAATGCCTTCAAACTGCCTGACCTGCGGCGGAAGATACTCTTCACGCTGGCCATGCTGGTCGCCTATCGCTTCGCGGCACACGTTCCGGTGCCGGGCGTAAACACGGAGGCCCTGAGGCAACTGTTCCAGAGCAATCAACTGCTGGGATTGTTGGACATGTTCTCGGGCGGGGCGATGGCCAGTTTTTCGGTGGTAGCCAATGGCGTGTACCCGTACATTACGGCGTCCATCATCATGCAGTTGCTGATGCCGTTGATTCCGCCGTTGGAGCGATTGGGCCAAGAAGGTGAGGCAGGCCAGGCCAAGATCAATCAAATCACACACATCATGACCGTGCCCCTGGCTGCGATGCAGGCCATAGCGCAGATCACCATGTTCAGCAGTGGATCAGTGCCGGTCATCAAGAACTTCAACCTGTTCTCTGCCGAGACCTTCCTGCCTAGCCTGGCCACGGTGATCACACTGACCGCAGGTACGATGTTCGCGGTATGGCTGGGAGAACTGATTACGGAGCAGGGAGTGGGGAACGGTGTCTCCATCATCATCTTTGGGGGCATCGTAGCCCAGATCCCTCAGCGGGTGGCGCAGGACCTGCGGGCCAACATTCCCGGTCTCATCGCCTTTGTGGTCCTTGCCGTGATCACCGTGGCGGCGATCGTGCTGGTCTATGAAGGGCAGCGCCGAATCCCCGTTCAGTACGGAAAACGGGTGCGCGGCACCAAGGTCTATGGCGGGCAGAGCACACATATTCCCTTGAAGGTCAACTCCGCGGGGATGATCCCTCTCATCTTCGCCTCTTCGTTCCTGATCCTTCCCGGGGTGATCGCTGGCTACTTCCAGTACTCTGACAATCAGGTGATCGCCGGCATCGGACAGGGTATCGTGAGCCTGTTCGACAGCCAGGCGATCTTCTACTGGATCATGTACTTCATCATGGTAGTCGGCTTTACGTACTTCTACAC
Source organism: Anaerolineae bacterium (assembly GCA_035256725.1). Lineage (GTDB taxonomy): Bacteria > Chloroflexota > Anaerolineae > UBA7937 > B3-Chlor > JAUVXJ01. Next base: position 16,362 of record DATEXS010000143.1, on the reverse strand, counting down.
CGACGTCATCTTCCAGCAGCAAAACATGCCGGAGAACTTGCAGAAACACGGTGGGTTCATCCCTGGGATTCGCCCAGGTGCCCGTACCGCGGAGTACTTGAATCGCGTGCTGCGTCGCATCACGCTGGTAGGCGCTTTGTTCTTGGGCGCGGTGGCAGTGTTGCCTTTCTTTGCCAATCAACTTACGCCCATGCAGACGATGATCGTCACCAGCACCGGGCTGCTGATTGTGGTCGGTGTGGTCATAGACACGATGAAGCAGCTAGAGGCGCAGTTGCTCATGCGACACTATGAGGGGTTCTTGAGATAGGATTGATGGGCGTAATATGAACATCGTCATGCTTGGCCCTCCCGGTGCTGGCAAGGGGACCCAGGCGGCGCTGCTAGCAGAGAGACTGGGCATACCCCATGTGGCCACCGGGGACCTCTTTCGGGGGGCACTCAAGGAGGAGACCGAGCTAGGCCTGACAGCGAAGGCCTACATGGAGCGCGGCGAGCTGGTTCCGGATGAGGTGACTATCGGCATGGTCCGAGAACGGTTGCAGGAACCGGACTGTGATCGAGGGCTGATCCTGGACGGCTTTCCTCGCACGGTGGAGCAGGCGAAGGCTCTGGAAGGACTCCTTGCTGAACAGGATAGGATGATAGATGCGGTGTTATTCATCGACGCCGAGGAAGATGAGTTGGTGAGGAGGCTTTCCAGCCGTTGGACTTGTCGCAACTGCCAGGCTGTCTACAACGTTATCTCGAACCCTCCTCGTGAGCGGGGCAAGTGCGACATATGCGGTGGTGAACTCTATCAGCGACCGGACGACGTGCCGCAGACCGTCAGGAACCGAATTGTGGTCTACCGAGATCAGACCAGTCCTCTGATAGACTACTATCAAGATGAGGGATTGCTGATTACTATCAAGAGCGAGGGGGGGATAGAGCGCGTACAGGAGAAGATCCTGGAAGCCTTGCAGGTTGGGTGATGGTCGTCAGGAAGTCGCGTCGCGAGTTGGCCCTGATGAGAGAGGCAGGGAGGATCGTGGCGGTGACCCTGGCTAGCCTGCAAGAGAGGATCAAGCCCGGGGTCACCACGGGGGAACTGGATGCGCTGGCCTATGAGACGGTCACCAACCTTGGGGCCGTGCCGTCGTTTCTGGGGTACAGGGGCTTCCCGGCCTCGCTATGCGTGTCCATCAATGAAGAGGTGGTCCATGGTATCCCGGGGCCGCGGGTCCTCCACGAGGGCGACATAGTGAGTCTGGACTTTGGCGCCATCTACAGGGGCTATCAAGGCGATGCGGCAGTGACCGTGGGCGTGGGGAAGATAGGCAGGGAGGCTCAGGAACTGATCGAGACGACCCGAGGGGCCTTGGAGGCAGCCATCGCCCGGTGCACGCCGGGTAGCTACCTGGGCGATGTGTCGTGGGCCATCCAGAGTTATGCTGAGTCTCGCGGGTACTCAGTAGTGCGTCAATACGTGGGCCACGGCATTGGCAGGAACATGCATGAGGACCCTCAGATACCGAACTACGGGTTGCCAGGCCGAGGCCTGCTCCTCAAGCCGGGGATGACCTTTGCCTTGGAGCCCATGGTGAACGTGGGGACCTATCTGACTCGCGTTTTGGAAAACAACTGGACGGTGGTGACGGATGACCTTGCGTTGTCAGCCCATTTCGAACATACGGTGGCCATCACCGAAGGTGAGCCTGAAGTATTGACTCGGCTGTAGGGAGAGGAGTGGAAAGTGAAAGTCAAGCCATCAGTGAAGCGCCGCTGCGAGAACTGCAAGATCGTGCGACGTAGGGGCGTGGTCAGGGTCTTGTGCAAGAACCCGCGACATAAGCAGAGACAAGGATAGGTGTGACTGTAGCGGTAGACTGCGGCCGCCGCAACAGACAGGAGGACGAGAATGGCTCGAATCGCCGGCGTTGACTTGCCGAAGAACAAGCGAACGGAAATCGCGCTAACCTATATCTACGGTATAGGCAAGTCCACCAGCCAGCAAATCCTGGATCAGGCGGGAATCGGTCCCGAGGTCCGGGTCAAGGATCTGACGGAAGAGGATGCTACTCGTATCCGAGTCATCATCGATAGAGATCATAAGGTGGAGGGTGACCTGCGCAGAGAGGTCACCCAGAACATCAAGCGTCTACAGGAGATAGGGTCGTATCGGGGGTTGCGTCACCGTCGGGGTCTTCCGGCGCGCGGCCAGCGCACGAGGACCAACGCCCGCACCAAGCGAGGCGCGAGAAGGACTGTTCCTGGCAAGCGCCGGAGCAGGGCTAAGAAGTAACGACGGAGCCCTCAGCCCCCTGCCGGCACGGTTTTGTGGCGTGTTCGGCGGGAGGGACGAGCCTGGTTCCTGAGAGGAGGATTAGGTGGCACGAAAGCAAGTCAAGAAACGTGGACCACGCCGCGTGCGTAGGGACGTCCCCCGCGCAGAGGCACACATACAGTCGACTTTCAACAATACGATCATCACGATCACCGATACCAGAGGAGACGTGCTGACCTGGAGCAGCGGCGGCAGCGTGGGCTTCAAGGGTTCGCGCAAGAGTACCCCCTATGCAGCCCAGCTCGCGGCGCAGCAGGCGGCCAGGCTGGCCATGGACATGGGCGTGAGGGAACTGGACGTCTTCGTGAAGGGCCCAGGCCCTGGTCGCGAGGCGGCAGTCCGCGCTCTGCAAGCTGCCGGAATCGGGGTCAGGTCCATCAGCGACGTGACGCGCGTGCCCCACAACGGGTGCCGTCCGCCGAAGAAGCGTCGCGTTTAGACAGAAGAGTAACCCGGCCCGCGTCAAGCGGCTCTCACCAGAGGAGAAGAAATGGCAAGATATACAGGCCCGGCCTGCAGACTCTGTCGCAGGGAAGGAGAGAAGCTCTTCCTGAAGGGAGATCGGTGCTTCACGGCCAAGTGCTCCTTCGAGAAGCGTTCCTATCCGCCGGGAATGCACGGTCGTCGCACTCGGTTCCGGCGCAAGACCACGGACTTTGGCACACAACTGCGCGAGAAGCAGAAGGCCCGGCGCATGTACGGGGTGATGGAGAAACAGTTCCGCCGCTACTTCAGAGAGGCGGAGAGGCGCGCTGGTGTGACCGGCGCCAATTTGCTCCAGATCCTGGAAAGCAGGCTGGATAGCGTCGTACACCGTATGGGGTTTGCGGGTTCGCGTGCTCAGGCGCGCCAACTGGTTAGGCACGGGCATTTTGAAGTAAACGGGAAGAAGACCGACATCCCCTCCTTCTTGGTGAAGCCGGGTGACCAGATAGTGGTACGAGACAGGAGCAGAAGCACCGCATACTTCCAGAGTGTTGCTGAGGAAATGGAGCATCGTTTCGTGCCGGATTGGCTCATTGTGGACAGCAGCAAACTTTCGGGACGGCTACTGGCTCTCCCTGCCCGAGAGCAGATCGAAACGACGCTGAGCGAGCAACTGATCACCGAGTACTACAGCAGATAGGGCAGTTTCTCACACCGGGACTTGCTACAGGAGGGATAGCCTTGCTAACCAACTTAGTTTTGCCCAAGATAGAGATTGAGGCAATTTCGGAGAGGTATGGGCGCTTTGTCATCGGTCCGCTGGAAAGCGGGTATGGTGTGACCGTGGGCAATTCCCTTCGTCGCGTTCTTCTCGCTTCCTTGCCGGGGGCAGCAATCACCTCCGTCAGAGTAGACGGCGTTCACCACGAGTTCTCCCCCATCGAGGGGGTCAAAGAAGACACCATGACCTTGCTTCTAAACGTGAAGCAGGTCAGGATGAAGATGCAGGGAGAAGAGCCTGTACGGCTGCGCCTTGAGGTAGGGGGCGAAGGAATCGTCACCGCGGCAGACATAGAGTGCCCAAGCGAGATCGAGATTATCAACCCAGAGCTTCAGCTCCTGACTATGGATTCGAAAGACTCCAGAGTGGAGATGGAGATGGTCGCTGAGCGGGGACGCGGGTACAGCCCTAGTGAGGAGAGGGGCGAACTGGCCATCGGCCAACTGCCCGTGGACGCGGTATTCTCGCCTGTTCGCAAGATAGCTTATGCGGTGGAGCGAATGCGTATAGGTGAGATCACCGACTTCGATCAGTTGAAACTGGATATCTGGACTGATGGGACCATCCAGCCACAAGAAGCCCTCAGTACGGCGGCTCAGATACTGGCCAAGCACTTCTCTCTCGTCTCTGACGTAGGAGCAGTACTGGCGGAGGACGTAGGGGAAGCCGAGAAGCCGGGCATATCGCAGCGTGTCAAGGATATGCCCATTGAGGACCTTGACCTCACCGTACGGGCCTTCAACTGCCTGAAGCGCGCTGGGATAACGAAGGTAGGCATGATTCTGGAGAAGCTGGAGAAGGGTGACGACGAAATCCTGGCCATCAGGAACTTCGGGCGGAAGTCTCTGGACGAGTTGAAACAGGCACTGAGAGAGAAGGATCTCCTCCCTGAACCGCAGGAGGAAGAAAGCGATGAGACATAGATTAGCGGGCCGCAAGCTGAGCCGTTCCGGTGGCCACCGACGAATGTTGTTTAGAAACCTCATCACGGAGCTCTTCCGTCATCGAAGGATAACGACCACAGAGGCCAAGGCCCGGGCCGTGCGAGCCGAGGCGGAGAAGCTGATCACGGTGGCCAAAGGCTCCCTGGGCAAAGAGAGTGATGCTCACGAGAGACGGCAAGTACTCCGCGCGATCACGGACCAGGAAGTGGTGGGCGAGCTATTCGAAACCATTGCTCCTGAGTACAAGGATCGCCCTGGAGGCTATACCCGCATCATCAAGCTGGGGCCCCGGCAGGGCGACGCTGCCCCCATGGCCATCTTGGAACTGGTGGAGTGAGCCCAGGAATGGGAGGGACTGCTGAGGGGACCCGAAACATCAAAGCCGTCGTTGAGTACGACGGGACTGCTTACGCGGGTTTTCAGCACCAGCCGGAGTTGCCGACGATCCAGGATGAGTTGGAAAGGGCCTTGTCTGAGGTGACGCAGGAGCAGCCGAAGGTGGTCGGATCGGGGCGCACGGATGCTGGCGCGCACGCCAGGGGTCAGGTGATTCACTTCCTGACTGGCTGGAAGCGATCCCTGGAGGAACTACACAGGGCCTGCAACGCCTTGCTGCCGGCGGACATCGCCATCAAGGGGATGACTGAGGCGCCGGGCGACTTCCACGCCCGTTTCAGCGCGGTGACGCGAGAGTATCGCTACACAATCCTGAACCAGGAGATCCGGTCGCCGCTGGAAAGACGGTACTCTTACCATTACGGGCAGCGGCTGGACGAAGGAGCCATGGGAGAGGCGTTGAAGTATCTTGTTGGCACGCATGATTTCGCCTCCTTCGGACAGCCGACCCAGGGTGACGCGACGGTTCGGGATGTCGTGCGGAGCGACTGTGCCCGGGAGGGCGATCACATTCACGTGGACATCACAGCCAACGCCTTCCTGCGCCATATGGTGCGAACGATAATGGGCACGCTGCTGTTGGTGGGGAGGGGAGCGTTGCCACCGGCCGACATCAAGGACATCCTTGAGGCTGGGGACAGAAGTCAGGCGGGCCCACCGGCCCCGGCGCACGGCCTGTGCTTGGTGAGAGTGAACTACTGAGGTATCGAGAAATGAAAACGCATTCCACGAAACCATCCGAGATCGTGCGTCAGTGGTATGTGGTGGACGCCGAAGGCCAGACGTTGGGGCGGTTGGCTTCGGAGCTGGCGAAGGTCTTGAAGGGCAAGCACAAGGCTATCTACAGTCCGCATCTGGACACCGGAGACTATGTGGTCGTCATCAATGCCGAGAAGGTCCACGTGACCGGGCGGAAGATGGATCAGAAGGTCTACTATAGTCATTCAGGGTATCCTGGCGGCCTCAAGAGCGTGACCTTGCGGGAACAGTTGAAGAGGCATCCTACGCGGGTCCTTCGATCTGCTGTAAAGGGCATGTTGCCTCATAATCCTCTTGGCAGAACCATGCTAAGGAAGCTCAAGATATACGCAGGCGATACGCATCCTCACCAGGCCCAGCAGCCTAAGGCTCTGGAGTTCTGAAGCGAGGTGACCGGGAAGCGCGAGCGGGGAGGTCATGAGTAGTGGCGGAAGAGATGGAAATGGCGGAAGCAGAACAGGCTGGCGAAGAGCAAGAGATGGCTGCACCTGAGGCTCTCGAGGCGACCGAGGCTAAGGAGACGACCACGGCCAGAAAACGGAGACGCGTTGTTGAGGAACAAGCATCTGCTGAAGCAGGGGAGCCAGCAGAACGAGTTCCGGAACTGGCGGAAGTAGAACAGGCTGGCGAAGAGCAGGAGATGGCTGCACCTGAGGCTCTCGAGGCGACCGAGGCTAAAGAGGCGACCGCGGCCAGAAAGCGGAGACGCGTTGTTGAGGAACAAACCCCTGCTGAAGCAACGGAGCCAGCAGAACGAGTTCCGGAACTGGCGGAGTTGGACAGATTAGGGCCGCGACCCGACCTGTACTACTACGGCACTGGCCGGCGCAAGACGTCCAGTGCGCAGGTGCGGCTCTATCCGTCCAAGGAGCCAACAATCATCGTTAACGACAAACCAGCCAAGGAGTACTTCTCGCGTCAGAGAGATATGATGCTGGTGATGAGGCCGCTGCGGGCGACCGCCACCGAGGAGATGTTCAGGGTGTCGGTGAGAGTCCAGGGGGGCGGGGTCACCGGACAGGCGGGGGCCGTCCGTCACGGTATTGCCAGAGCGCTCACCAGGGCAAACCCAGAACTCCGCCGTGCACTGCGCAAGGAGGGCTCGCTTACGCGAGACCCCCGGATGAAGGAGCGCAAGAAGCCTGGCCTCAAACGGGCCAGGAAAGCGCCCCAGTATACCAAGCGCTAGAACACAACAAAAGCGCCGTGCGCAGGCACGGCGCTTTTTTGTTCCCTCTGTATTGCCAGACCGGTGAGCAGCGGCGCTACAGACGACCGCCCGGCAACAGGTCAGAACAGATAGAGGATGGCTACCACGGCGGTACCCCACAGGAGGTTGTTGAGGATGAGCGGCGGATCCTTGATCAGGATCTCCTCCGGGCTCTCCGGCAGGTCAGGGCGCTGCATGAGCAGCAAGTAGCGCAGTATACCGTACAGGACGAAGGGGATGGTGAGCATCATGCTGTTGTTGGCGGGCACGTGAGCGCCCCAGAAGGTAAAGAGCGAATAAGCGATGACCGTGGAAGAAGTCACCACGGAGATCATCTCCAGCAGCAGGCTAGAGCTGTAGTCCGCGAGCACCTGGCGATGCTTTGGCGCCAGGTCGCCGAGGACGATCAGTTCGTGGCGTCTCTTGCAGAGGGCCAGGAATAACGCCAGAAAGCTGCCGCATACGTAGAGCCAGGGAGAGAATGTGCTGGCCCTGGCCACCACTGAGCCAGACATCACCCTCAAAATGAAGGCGGCGGCGATAGCCATGACGTCCAGGATGACGAAGTTGCTCAACCAGAAGGAGTAGGCGAATTCGACCGCCAGGAACGCAGAGGCGACCAATCCGAACCGCCAATCGACCAGAAAGGCGACGGACAGGCTGATTAAGGCCAGCCAGATCGCGGCGGTCCGGGCCCACGATCTCTTCAACCTTCCGGCCGCCAGGGGCCGGTCTTTTTTGGTGGGGTGATAGCGGTCCCTTTCTGTGTCTACCAGATCATTGACCAGGTATGAGGCACTGGACAGCAGGCACAGACAGGCGAAGGCCAGTAATGACCGACCGATCAGCCCAGGCATGCTCAATTTGAGGCCGAAGATCAGCGCTGCGAACATGAAGATGTTCTTGAACCAGCGCCTGGGGTGCATAGAGGCGATCAGTTCCTTGGCCAAGTCATTTGCCCCTAGAACGCGTAGAGAATCAGCAGCACAGCCATGCCCCAGCACAAGTTGCTCGCGATGAAGGGGGCGTCTCCGACGAGTATCTCCTCTGGACTGCCGCCGAGGTTCTTCTGATGAATCAGATACAGGTAGCGGAAAATGCTGTATAGTACAAAAGGGATAGTAAGCATCATACTTTTGTTCGCAGGAAGGTTTTCGGCGGAGAAGGTGTAAAGGGAATAGGCGATGACGGTGGATGAGGTAACCAGAGCCATCATCTGGTCCAGTAGTTGGGGTGAATACTCTTGGAGCACCTGGCGATGCCGGAGCGCGTTGGCCTCCAATAGGGTAAGTTCGTTGCGCCGCTTGCCAAACCCCATAAAGAGAGCCAAGAGGGTCATGCACACATAGAGCCAGGGTGAGAATCTGGCAGCATCGGCCACCACGGATCCAGCGGCGACTCGCAAGACGAAGCCAGCTGCAATGATCAGAACGTCCACAATCACCACGTTCTTCAAGCCAAAAGAGTAAGCCAACTGGATAGCGAAGTAGATGAGGCCTATCAAGGCAAACAAGGGGTCGAGAAGCACTGACAGACCCAGAGCGATGACGGGAAGCACGGTGGCAGCACCTATGGCCCAAGGCTTGCTCAACTTGCCCGACGCCAGTGGCCTGTCGCGCTTGGTCGGATGCTGGCGATCCTTGTCAATGTCTGTGAGGTCGTTGATCAAGTAGACGCAACCGGAAAGGATGGAGAAAAGGATCACGGCGCTAACCGTTTTGGCGACGTAGACGGGGTCAAGGAGCTTCATGTCGAAGAGCAATGGCGCAAAGATAAACACGTTTTTGGTCCATTGCTTCGGGCGCATGCTGATCAACAGCTGCTTGAGCATAAGGAGCATCATAGTCGATCCTTCGGCACTAGTCAATCGTTTGACTTTTGCGTTGGGCAGGGTTACCTTTGATTTGTGGCCAAGGTACGCCTCGACACCTTGCTGAGACAAAGGGGACTGGCAGAGAGTCCCCAGAAAGCCCAGGCCCTGATTCTGGCCGGTCAGGTGCTGGTGGAAGATCAGGTGGTGGACAAGCCTGGCCGGCGTATCCCAGACGGTGCCCGACTGATCCTCCGTGAGCGACTCAAGTATGTCAGTCGAGGTGGCCTGAAGCTGGAGCATGCTCTCGAGCGCTTCGGTGTGGACGTTTCTGGGAAGATCGCAGCAGATGTGGGCGCCTCTACGGGGGGATTCACGGACTGCCTCCTGCAACGGGGGGCGCGGCGAGTGTACGCTATTGACGTGGGGTACGGCCAACTCGCCTGGCAACTACGCCAGGACCCGCGGGTCGTGGTGTGCGAGCGCACGAATATCCGCCATCTGAGAGAGGTATCCGAGGCGGTGGATCTGGCGACGATCGATGTCTCCTTCATCTCGCTGGCACTGGTCTGGCCACATGTCGTCAACCTGCTGCAACCTCGCGGGGAGATACTGGCTCTGATCAAGCCTCAGTTCGAGGCGGGACGGGAGCAGGTGGCGAAGGGCGGCGTGGTGAAGGACCCGGGGGTACACCGCCAGGTCCTGGAGAACGTGGTCAGCCGGGCGCTTGAGGAGGGGTTGCGCCTGCAAGGCTTGACTCCGTCGCCGCTGAAGGGTCCGGCGGGTAATGTGGAGTTCTTTGCTTACCTCACTCTGGATGACCGGCTGGAGAGCACTTCCGTCAGAGCTGCGATCGACGCCTCCCTCGCGGAGGTGGAGGCGGAGCAGGGGATAGGCGAGGTGGACGACGAGTGAAGGTGGAAGAGGATCGTTTCAGACTCCGTGAGGTGGACCGCGACGGTGTGAATGAATTCCTCAGACTAGAGTGGAAGCCCGTGAACGAGCGCATGTTTGGCCGAGATGATGTGGCCATGTGGGACACACAGCGGCGCGTGCTGGCGGCCTATGAGGATGGCGAACCGGTAGGGGCGGTAGTGTTCAAGACCGGCGCCGGCCTGGGCAAGGTAACCCAAATCATCACAGCAGCCCACCGTCGCCGCCAGGGCATGGGCCGCGCCCTTATGGAAAGGGTGGAAGAGATTTGCCGCCAGGAAGGATGCCACAAAGTCAGCTTGAAGACCTACTGGAACTCAGAGGCCCAGCGCTTCTACCAGAAACGGGGTTATGTAGTTGAGGGCATTCTGCGACGTGACCTTCACGGCGTGGACATGTGTCAGATGTGCAAGTTCCTGTGAAGAGAGGCCCCACCACCCCGCTCTTTTGGCTCGCTGGTATCCGCACCCCATGTGGTGAGCAAACTCGGCCCTCTGACGGCTGCTGGCCACGCTGTCCTCTGCGCGGGCACGCGTGAGCTGTGTATCCCTCCGACGCCTCCTGGGCAGCGCGCAGCCCGGGATCTTTCCCAGGCTATCCGCCATTGACAAACGCCGCGACGTATCCTAAAATTGCCCGCGGCTGATTGGCCGCAGGAGACATTATGCCCCTCGTGACCCCCCTCTTACCCGTCATCCCTCTACTCCTGGGAGCCGCGATCTTGCCGTTGACCTCTCTGGCCGGCAGCGTCAGGCTTTCCAGGTGGGTGGCCGTCGCTGTGTCGGCGACTGCTCTGGCAAGTTGTGTTCTGGTCTATTCGAGGCGACCGTTAGGATGGACCGCTGGCCTCTGGCGTCCGGAGGCGCTCTTCGGCGTTGATCCGGGTTACTACGGCGACAGCCTGGCACTGGCCATGGTCTTCCTGCTGACTCTCGTGACCTTGACTGCGGTGTTGGCGGACGACTTCCGTCACTGTCCGGAGCGAGCGCAGGGGGGAACCCTGGGAGCAATCCTCCTCGTGGCGGGCGCCGCGAGCAGCGTGATCCTGGCTGCGGATCTGGTCGCTCTGTGTCTCAGCTGGGGTCTCCTCGATGTCGGCGTTTTCGTATTGATTGGTCTGGCCCACAGGGGGCAGTGGGCCTCGCGGACGGCCTTCAGAATCCTGACCATCAACTATCTGGCGGGGGTGGCTTTGCTCGGTGGGCTCCTGCAGCTTCAGGCGCAGGGGGAGATCTACTCCCTGCAGATGGCTCCTCTTCCCACACGGGTAATCGCGTTGCTGATGCTGGCTGCACTTCTGCGCCTGGGTCTGTATCCTGCCTTCCTGGGCAGGGCTCCGGGTGCTCCGATGCGTACCGCAAGCCGCACCGTCTGGCATGTCGTTCCGGTGACGGTGGGAGGATATCTGCTGGTTCGGGCTGCCAGTATGGCAGCCGTGATTTCGTTGCCAGGGAAAGAGTTGACCATCGTCCTGGGCAGCCTGGCGGTGACCCTCAGTGCCCTCGGCCTCTGGTTTGAGACGGGGCTGAAGAGGGCGGCACCGTACATTGTATTGAACCAGGCGGGCCACATGGCCCTGGCTGCAGCTATGGCCTCACCGTACTCGCCCGCCATCATGGCCAGCCAGGCGGTGAGCCTGGTACTGGCTCTTACTGTGCTGCTGGTCAGCGCGGTGACCCCCGTCGGCTCCATGTCGCGCCTGTACGAAGCATGGAGACGTTGCTGTGTATGGATCGCCATAGGGGCCGTGGTAGCCACTCCGTTGACCCTGGGCTTTGTGGGCCGCCAACTGCTCTACCGCTCCCTGGCGGGGTCGACTCTGGCTCCCTTGATCCTGGTAAGCCTGGTGGCCAACAGCCTGATGGCCGCCCCTCTGCTCAAGATAGGCCTGTACGGTGCCGCCAACCAGACGGAGCGAGGGCCGGTGCAACCCTTCCTGCTGGGAGGCTTGACGGTTGTTAGCGTCCCTCTGGTGATTCTGGGCTTGCACCCTGCCTCGCTTGGTCGACTGCTTGGCATCCAGAGCGCCCTGGCGCCGTGGCCCTCGTTGCCAGAGCTTCTGATCTCTCCAGACAGCGCCACCACCGCCTTTCTTGCTGTCGCCACAATTGCCTCGCTGGGTCTGGGATACCTAATGTATCGACGGGGCCAGCTCATCGTGGCCAAAGCGGGAATCTCCCTGGAGACACTTCACACCGTGGCTCAGATGGAATGGCTCTTCAGCGTGCTGGGCTGGTTGACAGAGAGCGGGACTGCCTTGTTGGAGCAGTTGGGAGGGTTCTTCGAGGGGAGGCGCTCTGCTGGTTGGATTCTGGTGTTCGCCACGCTGGTCGCCCTCCTGCTGTTGAGTAGTTGATAAGACAATATGGATACCCTTCAAGATCTCTTTTTCAGGTTAGCCAGTCTATCCCACGTCGAACTGATGCTGGGGCTTCTCCTCACGGGCATGGTGATTTTGGTGCTCGAGGATTGGAGGCTCAAGCTGTGGGCCTTGATGTCTCAGTACGTGCTGGTAGGGCTGTTGCTGGTCAGGGTGATGTCGCTGAGGGTGGCCCTGATTGAAATCGTCGTGGGGGGTCTGGTGTGCCTGATCCTGTACCTGACTGCTCAGCGCATGCAATGGGGAAGGGAGGGTGCGCGAGAAGATAAGTACGATAGTCAGACGCAGCTGCGACCCAACCCTGTGGCGATGAGTGTTTGGTACAGATTGGTCGCTGCCTTGCTGGCTGCCGTGGTCACCTATGCTCTGGGGACCAGGCACCCTTTCGTCGATCAACCGCAGGGCATCTCTCAGGCCAGTTACTGGTTGCTGGTAATTGGACTGCTCACCGCCGTGCTGAGTAGGTCGCCCTTCAAGGTAGGCCTTGGCCTTCTCACGTTCCAGGCGGGCTTCGGAATCTTGTTGGCGAGTTTTGAGAAGAGCCTGAGCGTGGCCGCCCTGGTCGGGGTGGTTAATTTCCTCACCGCTCTTGCCATAGCCTACCTCACCTCGCCACAAATAGCCCTTTTCTCCGAGGACGACGGGGGATGAGCCTCCTTCTCCTGGTTTTCCTCCCCCTGGTGATGGCAGGTCCGGTCTACTTCATGAGACGATACTGGGCTCTGGCCGTCGTGGTCTCCCTGGCTACAATCCTGGCCCTACTGGGTATCTGCATCAGGTACTCGCCAGCCGAGCCAGCGTATCTTCTAGGACGGGAACTGGTCCTGGGTGACCTCCAGCGGTTCCTTCTCGCCTTCTTCTGCCTGCTGGCAGGCCTGATGGTCCTCTACGCGTGGCGCGAGCCCCAGGGCTGGGCTTTCTTGCCTTCCCTTCTGGCGATCTTGGGCCTTGTCAACGGAGCGATGATGATCGAGACTTTCCTCATCGCCGTCTTGCTGTTGGAAATGGCGGGGCTGGTCTTTGTGTTCATGATGCACGGACGGGGTCCAGCTCCCACAGGGACCGTTCTGGGATATCTGGTTGCGGTGGTGGTGGCGGCGCCGTGCCTTCTGCTGGTGGCCTGGCTGGTGGAGAGCTATGCCCTGCAGCCAGAGGACGTGCTCTTGGTTCGCTTCACGGTCATTGCCGCAGCGGTGGGGTTTGGTATTCTGCTGGCCGCCGCGCCGTTTCACTCGTGGCTGCCGCCGGTGGCCGGCGATGCTTCGCCGATGGCGGCTGCGGTGTTGATCTGCGTACTTGGTCCGGTGAGCCTGTACCTGCTTTTGGGTGTGCTCAGGGACAATCTCTGGCTGGTCACCGGCTCTCCTATCCTGTGGGTGATTTCTATCGCTGGACTCTTGACGGCCCTCATAGGAGGGGTGCTTGCTTTCGCACAGCGTGAGCCGGGCCGTCTGATGGGCTACGCAGCGATCAGTGATATGGGCTTTGTGTTGGTGGGGTTGGGAGCTGGTTCAGCGTTGGGTACGACCGCTGCCCTGGCTCACACGGTGAATCGTTCCCTGGCTGTACTATTGTTGGCCATGAGCCTGGGCTCGCTGCGCAGCTATGTGAGGCGAAGAGGGGCGCACTCGTCCACTCTCCGACAGGCGCTGGGAAGCGCACCGGGCGGAGTTCTGGGCTACGTCGCCGGGGGCCTGGCCATAGGGGGTTTTCCCCTTTTCAACGGCTTCGCTACTCGATGGCTGGTGTATCGGTCCCTGACGCAGGATAACGCCTTGTTCATGGGTGTCCTTGTGCTGGCGGGGGTAGGAGTGGTACTCGGCTGCCTGCGGTCGCTGTCGTTCGCCTTGCGAACCTCGTCGGATGCGGACCCGGGGCGTGAACCCCTGCCGGTGACCGCCCTGATTCTGCTGCTGGTGATCCTCTGTCTCGTGCTGGGGTTGTTCCCAGGGTTGCTGGTGAACCCGCTCCAGTCGATCCTCCAGGCGATGGCGCCCATCGGCGCAGGGGTGTGAAGGCGGCCGCTGCCCAGAATGATCGGACTGCGGGTCCGCCGGGCCTTCGTCGTCCCGCCACGCATGTGGCGACAGGGCAGGGGAGGATTGGAGGAGAGGCCTACAGGCTCTCCTCCAGGCGGGGGTCAAGGCCATCGGTGCCGAGCTCCGCAGGCGTACACAAGCGACTACGCCGCCTGTGGGTGTTCGTTGATGAAGGCCTGAGGCGACTCGACGTGGTCAGCGTGGGGGCTAGAGCAACCCTTGCGGGTCTGACGCTCTCTTGGGCCAGGCTCGCCAGCATGTCTTGTCCAGGTGAGTCCGGCCAGGTATAATAGCGGCCAGAAGAGGAGCATCCACGGGCGATGGCCGAGCACGTTGAGGAGATGCCAGTCGATCTGGCCGGGCGGGGACTGAAGGTGATGTTCGTGGCTCGCCCCGATGCCTGCCGCGCCTGCCGGACCATGCAGGGGCGCGTGTTCGATCCGCGCCAGGCACCGTCGTTGCCCCTGAGGGAGTGCCTGACGCCCCCTTGCCGATGTCGCTACGAGGGGTATGATCCTCAAGCGGTGGTCTCCAGACTGTTGAGTGCGGGCGTGGACGCGGTCAAGGAGGAGAGACTGGAGCAGGCCAGGGAGCTGCTTTACCAGGTGATCGACCTTGACGAGCGTAACGAGAAGGCCTGGCTGTGGCTGAGTGGTGTGGTACCAGGGGTGGAGGAACGCATCATTTGTCTGGAGAATGTGCTGGCCATCAATCCGCATCATCAACTGGCCAAAGAGGGGCTTCGCCATCTGCAAACTCAAAGGAGAGCAAAAGGGGCCGGTCCGAGTGCGGCGCGCAAGATCCGGGACGCCAGGGAAGCTATTGACGAGATCAAGGGCCGGCACCCGAAGGTGGCTACGCTGAAGCAGGCTCCGCCGCCGCCGATTCCCAGCGAGGGACGGCCTCTGCTCCCCGTCGCTGCCAGCGCTCAGCCTGTGGGGAAGCCAAGAAAGCGTATTGCAGAAGCTGAAGGAACCCCGGTTGGCTTCTCCGGGGTGTTGCTGTGGGTGCTTATCGCAGCGGTGGTTCTGGCGCTTATCGGCACGGCATCGCTCTTGGTCGTAAGCCTGGCGAGGTAGAGCATGGGGTCGAAATCCAAGCTGGCGGCAACAATTGGCGCGATCGTAGGAGGTTCGCTCCTGGCCTTCTGCTGCGGCCTGTTGCTCACCGTGGCGGTCATTGTCCCGGTGAGGGAGGGAAGAGGCTTCCCACCCGAGCCACGCGGTTTGCCGACCGCGGTGACCTCGCCCTCCGCAGAGGTCGGCCCCATCACGCGCAGCACTCCACTCGCTCCTTCGCCCACGCCGACTTACTCGATCATTGTCTCCGCCCCCACACCTTGGAGCCCAACTTCCACGCCTGCGTCATCTCTGACAGCCACTCCTGAACAGCAACCCACTTCGCCCGCTTCGCCGACTCCCGCTCAAGGCGCCTTCTCCTTCTACTATGTGGAGGGGAGCAGGGTAGAGGAATTGCAGTGCGCCCAGCCGTATCTTCGGGGCTGGGTGCAAGACGCTGCTGGCGAACCGATGAACGGCGTCACCGTCGAGTGGCGGTACTGGAACAAGATAGACCACGCGATCAGCGGTGACCCCGCGTTGTACTGGCAGTTGGGCGAGTTCAAATTCACGTACATCGTGGATGATCCGAACCTGGAGACGGATTTCGTGCTCCAGGTGGTGGAGAGCGCGGACAACCCTGTGCCCCTGTCTGAGCCGCTGCTGATCCACTACGCTGGCTGCGCAACCATGGGCCAGATCACGAACGTCGTCTTCAAACACTACTAGCCGCCGCTCCTGTCCCGTCTGACCCGCCGGCCTGCCCCGACTTAGGACAAGCTTCAAGCTATAGCCACGGGAGCGTCTCGGCGACGGTGTTGTTGCGCGCCGTGCCTTCGGGTCTTGTTCCCGCTCCCCGAACCTCAAGACCCACGCTCATGCCGCACGCGGAAGTATCGCCCGGAGTAGGCTAGCAGGCCGAGGGTGACCAGGAGCGGTATTCCCGCCAGCACTGCCAGGTGGGCACCATGCAAGGGCATCCCTCCCAGTGCTTCCATCTCTAGAGGGGCGAACTTCATCTGGGCCAGGATGTCTGCGAGGGTGGAGTTTGATAGCGCCGCGATGGAAGAGAAGGTCAGAAACCCCCAGTAGACGAGTGCTCCCCACCAGGCCCAGCGTCTCAACCTCAGCAGGCCCCAGATCAGCACCACCAGGATGGGAATCGAGAGGTCGATCAGCGCGATGCCCTGTAGGTCAAAGACGAGAGTACTGAAGAGCGGAAACGCGCCATTGAAGAGGATGAGTACGTGCAGCACGACTATGGTTAACAGCAAGATCGAACAGACCACGAGCACCGGCA